>SLEW01000187.1 GCA_007124575.1 Bacteroidales bacterium
ATCACCCCGGGAGCCTTCCTTTCCAATGGCATCTCATAAAGATCACCCTCAACAGGTCCTTTTTCATCTATGGGCCTTCCAAGGGTATTTACCACCCGGCCAAGCAAACCCTCACCAACACGTATGGAGACAATACGACCGGTGCGTTTCACAATGTCTCCCTCCCGAAGGCGGCGACAATCCCCCAGCAAAACTATTCCTGCGTTATCTTCTTCGAGATTCAGCACTACACCCGTCAGACCATTGTCATTGCACGCGATCATTTCTCCGGCCCAGGCATTACTCAGACCATAGATGCGCGCAATACCATCTCCAACCTGCAATACTGTTCCCGTCTCCTCAAGTTCAATTTCGGGATGAAAACCTGCCATTTCCTGTCTCAAAATGGCTGATATCTCTGAAGGTTTAAGTTCTGACATAATTACAGGTTCATGTGTGTTCGTAACAAGGATAAACGGTGCTTCACACTCGCATTATATTGCTTTTCACCAAGCCTCAGGATAAAACCGCCAATAATATCAGGATTGATTTTATGTTCAAATTCCACGTCGCAATCCGTAAGGCGCTTAGCCGCGATAACTGCCTGTTGTCTTATCTTATCATCCATTGGAAAAGCAGTGATCAGAAGAATCTTTTCAATGCCATGAAGCTTTTTATATTCATCCAGATAAGCAAGTGCAATGCCTTCAAGCATAAACCCTCGCTGTTTACGCAAAATAATCCTGACATAATTTTGTATAAGTGGATGAATGCTTCTGTCAAACAGGCGGTCAATGATATTTTGTTTTTTTGAAAGCCTTATTACCGGGCTTTTTAACAACGCTGACAATTCTTTGTTTTGTGCAAAAACCCGGTGAATGGTTTTCATGTCCGCGTAAGACCGTTCAAGCACATTATTCTCCCCGGCCAGCGTAAGCAATGCTTTAGCGTAACGCTTATTCAAAACACTGTTTTGCTGCATGTTTTTTCAGGCTAATGAGCTGTTTAATTAACATTCATCTTATCCAGAAGCTTACTGACGTATTGTCTATTTCTTCCACGATCGCTAAATTCTTCCAGCAGCACTTGCTCGGCCAGTTCCAGGGATAGCGAAGAAAGCTGTTCCTTAATCTGGCTATAAGCTTCTTTTTTGTATTGCAAGATCATTTCTTCAGCCTTTTCTCCAATCTCCTGTGCTTCCTCCCGTGCTTTTTGCTTTGCCTCCTCAATAATCAAATCTGCATCGGCCTCTGCTTTGGCAACAATCTCTTTGTATGATTTTTCCGCCTCAGCGATCTTTTTGCTTTTTGCAACGTCCAGCTGTGACATCTCATACTCAATATGTTTTGCGTCGCTAAAAGACTTGGCTAATTCTTTCTCCCGGGCATTTAGTATCTGAAGAATGGGTTGCCAGGCATATTTTTTTAATATGTATAAAACCACTGCAAAAGCAATGGTCATCCAGAATATCAGGCCCAATCCGGGCATAAGTAGTTCCATAGAGCAAGCTGTTTTAGTCGTTTAGACTGCCAGCAACCATAAAAGCTCCGGCAAAAAACAAAGACAAAGGGGCGCGCATCTGATATACCGTTTCTATGGCGGCATAGAGGAAGCTGCGTGCATGCATCCTTATCAAACAAACAAGGTAAGCAACACGATCACCAGGGCAAAAAATGTAATACCCTCAATGAGTGCTGCAGCCACTACCATAGATGAGCGCAGGTCGTTACCTGCCTCAGGTTGTCTCGCTATGTTGTCAATGGCACTTCTTGCAATGGAAGAAATGCCATAAGCTGCTCCAAAAACAGCAATTACTGCTGTTAATGCAGCACCAAGCTTCATCCATTCGTGAGCTATGTCTACCGAGTTAAGCAGTACAAACAAAATATCCATGATTTTTATTTTTTAGGTTTTCATCAGTGTGCTCCTTTTGGAACGGCCATCCCAAAGAAGAACGCACTGAAAAGAGTAAAAATATATGCTTGCAAAAAAGAAACCAGAATTTTAAGAAAGTTAAGAAAGACTAAAAACAAAACAGTCAGGGGAGACACGGAATATCCTATCAGCGCACTAACCGATCCAAGCACAAAAATCAGTGAAGTCAGGCTTAAAATGACCATGTGCCCGGCAGTCATGTTGGCAAAAAGCCTTATCATTAATGTAAAAGGCTTGATAAAGGCCCCCATCACCTCCACAAGCGGAAGTATGGGTACCGGGAATTTAAGAAACACAGGCACTCCCGGCATGTTAAACATTTGTTTCCAGTAGTGTTTGTTCGCATACCAATGAGTAAAGAAAAAGGTAAACATGGCGAGTACAAACGTCACACTGATGTTACCCGTTATGTTGACTCCCCCGGGGAAGAAAGGGACAAGCCCTAACAGGTTATTGAAAAATATAAAAAAGAATGCAGTAAGAAGATAAGGCATGAAACGTTGATAGCGGTCTGGTCCGATAGCCAGAATGGCAATCTGATCTCTTACAAACAAGATCAATGGCTCAAACAGAAGAGGCAGCCCTTTGGGAGTGGAATACACGTCCGCGCCTCTGTACTTTTTCCCAACACTGACAAATAGCCAACATAAAAGAAACGAGGCAATAAAGACGGCGAGCACAGTTTTTGTCATGGATAAATCATAGATAGTTGCTGCTTCCGGGTCGGGGGTTTGGCCATCATCCAGCACTCTGATCACCCGCCCTTTGCGCCTCCCTTCATCGGCTATGGCGAAGTTCTTGTGCGAAGCCTCTCCATGTTCAAAGCGTCGGCTGGAAAATACATAAAGGCTGGATTCATAAAACAGGATGACCGGCAAGTGAATAGTAATATCCTTTTCGCCAATATCCAAAAGATGCCACTCGTAACTGTCCAGCACATGGTCAATAATCACGCTACGTGCATCAAACTGTTTCCCTTCATCATTGTCAGACACCTGCACATTGTCAATGGCTCCGTATGAAGCGGCCGAAGAAAGGAACACCAAAAGAGAGAGGCAAAGTACCTTCCATAGCCATGTGCTTTTTGATCTCCCATGTATCTCTTCACGCATACAAAAAATATTATGCAAGCCTGCTAAATTGGAAAAACAATCCTATCAGTGAATTATGTTTGTTTAGTATAAACGCTATTTTTTCAAATTATGATACAAATAGGATACTTCAAAGGTTGTATAAACAAAGTAAAACACAAAAAAGGTAATGATGAATGGAATGGCGTCTTCGGGGAAGGTAAAGGAATAGATCAACAAAACGGTAACATAGAGAATAAAACGAACAACAGTAGTGATGATAAACCGGGTGGAAAAGGAACCCGGGGTCTGGCTTTGGTATTTGTTTAATATCAGCCTCGTAGTCAACGTAATGAGATAGAAAAAGGGAATGAATGCATAGAAGACATCTGAAATGAAGCGATCCGGGAGTATAAAAACCAACACTCCATAAAGAGCAAACAAAATAATTGAGTACAATGTAAGCTTCCTTATGAAAGAATTCATTGTTTCTGTTTCGTTATGTTGATTATGCAATCATGTGATGCCCCTTAACCAGGAAGGTTATTTTTCCTTTCCTTTATTACTGTCGCGGCTCATGGATGATGCATCATCCTTTTCCATGGTGCATGTTCCTGAGAATTTGGCTCCTGGTTCTATTGAAAGTTTATTGGTAATGATGTCTCCATTAAACACAGCCGCTGCTTTCAGGGAAAGTAGTTCGGACACATCCGCTTTGCCTTCAATCTTTCCGGAGAAATCGGCGTTGGCACAATATATATCTCCCTCGATCACACCGGTATCTCCCAGGACAATCTTTCCTTTTGATCGTACCTCGCCTACAATTTTTCCATCTATACGGATATCACCCTTGGAGTCAATTTCACCTTTAATAGTAGTACCCGAACCCACTAAATTAATTGCTGTATGCTCTGTTTCTTTCTGCTTGGCCATTATTAATAAAATTAATGTTGAAAAAATTGCTTAATTGCTTCTGTAAAAGCATTAGACAAAAGTATAAAAAAGTTCACATAAAGTGTTCTAGATTTCCAGGTAATAGTAATCAAAGAAATAACGGTATTCTTCAATTTCCTTATCCTGGTAGAACATAGGATAGTTGTCAACAGAAATCACGAAAGTTTCAATGTATTCAGACCTGACCGTTTCCAGCTCCTCATTATCCTGCCATTGCTGATAATATTCCATGCCACTTTCCAAATTCGCGAAGTTGGTGATTGTCAGCAGCTGCTTTCCTTCCTCGAAGTAGATGTTGTTTACGGACAGGTTTTCATCTTCATATTGCGTTTCATTAAACTGAGATATAGTGGCATTTACATAAGACGGGTCATGGTGTTCCGTTTGTACGAGTATAACAAAAAAGTGAACGGCGTCAGGCGAAAAGTTGTAGGGTGTATCAATGGGGTCACGTTCGCGCCGGTGCGTTTCTCCTTCAGGTTCTGCTGCCATTCTTTCCTCCCGGGCCTCATGCAATGAGGCTAGCAATACGGATGCAGGCTGATGCACCGGGGTATCTTGATAAATATCTACCACGTTTTGCAATTCAGCCATAAACAACTCCTGATCGTCATTTTTGCCAAGGGCCATGGCATGCAGGTATGCAAATCGCGCCTCAAGCTCGCGCGACACCTCCAGGGTGTCCAATGCTGCCCTGTTCTCAGCGATCACATCATACCTTCCTGAAAAGAAGGCCCGGTAACTTTGTTCGTACAGTTCATTTGCCAGGTTCTGCCTGTTTCTGATATTTTCAGCATAGTCAGGGTCACCAATGATCATAGCATATTCACTGTCGGGATAATTCTGCAGCAATGTATTTTTGACCTGTTCCGCTGCGGCATGATTTCCGGTTTCGCGATGCATGTGGTAGAGGTAATAATATGCCTGCAACTCCTTCCCTGATCCGTCAAAGTTGTTTACCAGCTCGGTAAAGCTCTCTATGGCGTTTGACAAATCGTTCAATCTTTCACGGAAGAGCATGGCTTTATTAAAGTATGCCTGCACTTGCCTCTCTATGGATGCAGCCATCTGCTCTTCCGTATTGGGGATGTTTCGCAAATATTTTTCTTTGTCATACTGATCGAACTCAAGGGTATCTTCCTCTTCTGTTACCAGGTCATCAAACCCATCCATGTCGCCAAAACCACCAGCCATCATTTGCCTGTTGCTGATACGCCACATATCTTCCAGGGGCCTTTCTCCAAAGTTGCTGAAGAACTCCATCTCCCCATTTGCCTTTGCCGTTGTATTATAAAAATACCAGCCACCTTCACTGCCACGTCCCATTTGACGCCCCTGCCTGGCAGTACGACCCGCCTCACGCATTTCCTGCTGTCGTTGCCGTTCTGCCTCCTGGCGTTTTCTTTCTTCTTCACGAAGACCTTCTATAATATCTGCCACAATTGCTTCCTGCTCATCTGAAGAGAGCGAAGCAAGCTGCTGCAAACTGTCCTCTACTGCTATGATTTCACTAAGTTGGGCAAGCCCCGTCAAAACCTGATGACGTAATCTTACCTTGTCAATCTCATCATAATTGCCAGGCAAAAAAGCTGTTGTACTATCGTAATACATCTTGGCCTTTTCATAATCAGGATGCTCAAAATAAATCTCACCCAGCCTCAGGAAAGCCAACCCTTTTTGCAGATCATTATTGTCGCTCACCTCAGCAGACCTTTCAAACATTTCAATAGCCCGGTCTTCGTCACCCGCGCGCATATACAATTGTGCTAAAGCATAATATATCTGATCCTGAAATTCGCCATATCTGTCCTCTTTGAGCATTTCCATGAGTTCCTGTCGAATAAAATCACTGCCGCCCACGGATGGGTCATAAGCTAATGCCATACCAATGCGCGCCTGAAAACGCATGTTCCTGTCCGCACGCATATCCAGAACCCTTTCAAATGTTTCCTGGGCCCTGGCAAATTGCCCTGAGTGGTGATACACCTGTGCCTGAATAAATGTCAGCCTGGCCCTTTCATGCCTGCTTTCCTGGTAAGGGATAGCCTTCTCCAGTTGCCTTGCTGCCTCTTCATATCTTTCCTGCCGGATAAAATGATCGGCATATGCTTTTCTGAACATGGCTACGGTTTCATCATTCAAAACGCCGCTATTATAACGGCGCTCAAGTGTTTCAAGCAACCGATGCGCCTGTTCATATCTCTCCTGCTGATTATATGACTTGGCAATCCAGACCTTGGAGTCATGACTGCGTTGGGTATCGTATTGCCTGATGATATATTCAAAAGTAAGGATGGCCAGGGTGTAATCACGTTTGAAAAAATGCGAACGTCCAATAAGAAAATAAGACTCATCAATCCATTTGTTATGCTCCTCTCCGCGGATGTCCATGGAATGACGGCGAATCACAAGACTTGCCTTCTCGTAAACCACATCCATGTTGCTGCTTATAGATGCAGCATCCTGCTCCGTGCCGTAACGAAAAACCGACAATATCTGTTCGTAATTGTCAGTATGGGCCTCTGAAAGCGACTCAAGACTCTCCTGGTAAATTTCCCGGGCATTGAAATACCCGTTGTATTTTGCATTTACGGTGTGAAATGCACGATTAACAAAAGAATCCTTCTGTGTGGAACAACCAGAAAAAAAGGATATAGCAAGAGCAGGGATCAACAATAAGGTGATCCGCAGGAGAAATTTTCGTGAATCAGGCATGTACATCATCATTAAACCACAAAGATAACGCTCATTTTTAAAAAAGATTATCCTTTTGTGACAAATTAAAAAGTCTGGGTTTTCAGGTTGAAAAACATTAATTTTGCAAGAATTTATGCTCAGCTGAAAAATCCATTGAGTACATGGAAGATAAAGAAAAACAGAAAGGTTTTTTTAAAAAGCTTTACCACAGGTATCGTGTCGTTATCCTGAACGATGATACCATGGAAGAAAAGCTGAGTATTCAGTTGACGCGGTTCAAGGTTTTTTTGTTAACGGGGACATTCGTCATTCTTTTGGTGGTCGCAACTATTTACCTGATTGCTTTCACCCCATTGAAAGAATATATCCCGGGATACGCAGACTTCAACACACGACAGATGCTGCGGGAACTGTCACTTCGTGCAGATACCCTGGAGAAGCAACTCAGACAAAAGGATTTATATATTATGAACATCCGTAACATTACGGAAGGCCGTGATCTTATCGAGGAGATCCCTGACACCATTGGCGATCCTGCCGCATTCGGCATAGATGAACTTCACCGTTCGCGAGAGGATTCACTACTACGGGCGGAAATGGAACTTGCTGATCAGTTTGATAATAATTATTGGCGCATCAACGATATATCCTCCCCCCCTGAAATGGGAAATTTTATTTTTTTTCCGCCTCTGTCAGGCATGATAAGCAGCCACTTTGATCCGGCAGAGGGTCATTACGGGGTCGACATTGTGGCCGATCAGGATGAAGTTATCAAATCGGCTCTTGACGGCACGGTTATTTTTTCCACCTGGTCTATTGAAACAGGGTATACCATTGGCATTCAACATGAGCAAAATATCGTATCCATTTACAAGCACAACAGCAGTTTGTTAAAAGATGAGGGCAGTTTGGTTGAAGCCGGTGATCCCATTGCCATTATCGGCGATACCGGTTTATATTCCACTGGCACGCACCTGCATTTCGAGTTGTGGCTTAATGGCATCCCTGTGAATCCGGTAGATTATATTTCTTTTCAATGACATTATCTCAAAACCAACACATAGCAGTACTGGGATCTACAGGGTCAGTCGGACAGCAGGCGCTTGAGGTCATTGAGAAATTCAGTGCACATTACCAAATTTCAGTACTTACCGCCCAAAACAATGCGCGTCTGCTTGTTGATCAGGCAAAAAGGTATCACCCCGGAGCCGTAGTCATCGGCAATGAAGAGCATTACAACTTTTTAAAAGAAGCGCTGCATGGTCTGCCTGTAAAAGTATACGCCGGCAGCGATGCCATTAATAATACCGGCAGTCTGGCACATTCGGATGTTATGCTTACTGCCATGGTAGGTATTTCAGGGCTCACCCCCACGCTGAATGCAGTGCGGCAGGGAAAAAAAATCCTTCTGGCCAACAAGGAGAGCCTGGTGGTGGCCGGCCAGATCATTACAGGGATGGCAAAAAAACATGGTGCCACCATTTTACCCCTGGACTCAGAACATTCAGCCATAGCACAATGCCTGATGGGCGAAGATCAGAGCAATCTTGAAAAGATATATCTGACAGCCAGCGGTGGTCCTTTCAGAGGCATGAGCAGGCATGACCTTGACAAAGTTACCAGAGAGCAGGCACTTCAGCATCCAAGCTGGAATATGGGCGACAAAATCAGCATAGATTCAGCCACCATGATGAACAAAGGACTGGAAATGATAGAAGCCAAATGGCTGTTTTCTTTGGATCCTCACCAGATTGATGTGATCATACACCCGCAATCCATTGTCCATTCAATGGTTCAGTTCCGCGATGGGTCCATGAAAGCCCAGCTGGGCGTGCCCGACATGAAGCACCCCATCGCGTATGCCCTGAGCTACCCGGAACGGTGGGAG
>SLEW01000137.1 GCA_007124575.1 Bacteroidales bacterium
ACGATCATTATGACTTGTTTGACGTGGTACGGCTGTTTAGTCCCGTACATACGGGACTGGTTTCAGCCACTCACCCACCTCTCCTGAAAACATGCTATACAAAGAACTTACTCACGATCATCATGACTTGTTTGACGTGGTACGGCTGTTTAGTCCCGTACATACGGGACTGGTTTCAACCACTCACCCACCTCTCTATTCAAAGAACGCGTTCTTAAGCGTGTGCAAAAATACACTTTTTGCCAATTCCAACAAAAAAATCTCCACCCGAATTTCGAAAAATCACAATAGCTGCCAATGCCACCAGGAAAATCCGCGCTCTTTGCAATTCAATGAATATTCAAACAAAGGAAGTACATTCCTTACTTCCGAAACCCTTAATTAGCACATTGGCACATTAGGAAATTAGCACATTACCTCACCCTTGATGCTCATGAAACTTCTTCAACCGGTATTCCAGGTCCGGGAACTGATCACGGCTGACCAGCGACACACAAGCACGCAAACCTTCAAGACGTTCGCTTCCGGTGATGGCCAGTGATATCGCACTTATACCATAATAAACCAGGGCTTCGATGAGCTCTGCTCCCGTAAAGCCGGGATAGGAAATGGTGAAATAGAAGCCATCGGCAAGGGGCTTGTCTTCGTCCTTGTCATAAACGATCTTGAAACCGTTGTCGGTAAAGAGCTTCTTCATGATCTTCGCCTTTTCCCCGTATTCCTTCACCACGTCCACGAAGTCATATTCCCCATCATTCACGGCTTTTAGCATCGCCGCCAGGGCATATTGGGGCGAATGCGCCGTGCCTGAACTCAGGGCATATATCGTACCGAAAACCATCGCCCGGCCAAATTGCTCCATCCCGTAATATGGACGAAGGTCTTTGGCTTTCTTTTCGAACAAGGCGTCCGAAATGACCATCATGCCGATGCGCTGCCCGGCGTAGCTGAAGGCTTTTGAGCTGGATATCAGCAACACATAGTTGTCCGTGTATTTGGCCACACTGGGCTGATAAGGCGGTTGACCAGGCTTGGACAGGTCCTGGCGAAAGTCCATCGCGAAATAAGCCAGGTCTTCAATCACCACCACGCCATATTTGGTGGCCAGCTCACCGATGATCTTCAGCTCGGTTTCCGTAAAACAGATCCAGGAGGGGTTGTTCGGGTTCGAATACAGGAGAGCCGCCACATTGCCCCCAGCCAGGTGGGACTCCAGTTTCTCCCTGAGCTTCTCACCGCGGTAGTTGTACACGTCAAAACTGTCGAATTTGGTACCCTGAACGCGGCACTGCTGCTTATGCACGGGAAATCCCGGGTCAAGGAAGAGGATGGTATCCTTATTTTTGTCCATGCGTGTCACCGTCATGAAGGTGGCAAAGCTGCCCTGCATGGAGCCTACGGTAGGTATACAGCCTCTGGGGTCTACATCCACATCGACAAAAAGCTTAACAAAGCGGCTGATCTCCTTTTTCAATCCGGGAATGCCATCAATATCAGGATATAATGCAGCAACGCCCTTATCGAGAGCCTCTTTTTCAGCCTTTACCCCTATGTCTGATGGAGGTAAACCGGGAATGCCCATCTCCATGCGCACATAGCGTTCTCCCGTTTCGGCCTCTACAAGATCCACAAGCCGCTTGATTTCACGGATGGAAGCCTTGCCCACATTTTCCAGGCCCATTTGTTCTACATACTTGTCAACTGCTTCCGAAGGTATAGGTGTGTCTTTTCTCATGATAAATGTTTTTAAAGATGATTATATGATGAAACCTCCATGCCAAAAAATTGACAACAGGAGGATGATTATTGTCACTGGGTGTGAATTGAATCGCCAAAATACACATTTCTCTGTGATTTATGAAAATCCCCGCGGCGTTTTTTTGAAAACAAAGGCCGGAAACAACCAAAATACCTACTTTTGCCCACAGGTTAAACAGAAAACCCATGTCTGCGCTATTCTTACAGCAATTAATCCTTTCTGTGGTGGTCTCCGGCATCTGGATCACCATGGCGACCATGGTATCAGAAAAGATGGGCACCAAGCTGGGGGGCATGATCGCCAACCTGCCGAGCACCATCCTGACCTCCCTGCTGTTCATCGGCATCACACAAACACCGGAATTCGCCGCTGAAGCTACGGTCACCGTGCCTTTAGGGATGTTTTTGAGCACCATGTTTCTCTATGTGTTTATTTCCCTTGCGGGGAAGGGCCTGGTTGTGGCCCTGGGTGGTGGATTGGCAGCCTGGATCCTGCTTGCCCTTCTTTCTTCGCTGTTCCAGGAAACAAATCGTATCGTATGGGTGTTGCTTTACTTCAGCGGTGCGATCGGTACTTACCTGTTGGCGGAAAAGGTCTTAAAGATCCCATCGATGGGTAAAATCAAAAAACGTTATTCCATTTCGCAATTGCTTTTCAGGGCTTTATTTGCAGGTAGTGTGGTAGGTGCTTCGGTGCTAATTGCACGCACCGGTTCGGCTTTCTGGGCCGGGCTGTTTGCCTCGTTCCCGGCAACGATGCTGTCCACAATGGTCATACTCACTGTTTCTGCCGGACCACCCTTCGCAAGAGGGACCGGCAAGATCATGCTGTTGGCTTCAACCAATATCGTCATCTACAGTTTTGTCGCCGGTTACGTTTTCCCGCTGACCGGTTTATGGTGGGGAACGCTTATTTCGTATGCCGTTTCAGCCCTTTGGGTATGGTTTTTGAAACCACTTTTCGACAGGGGACTCTAAAATACCCCTGAATTTTTTCCTCCATTTATACAAATTTGGTTATTTTGGCTCGAATTTTTAAACACAGATTTATGAAAACAACCTATGTATTTCCCATTGTCTTACTTGTATTTTTTGCCTTCCATGCCAAAGCACAGGAAGATATCGGCTACAAGGAGCCACCTGCAGAGATCATTGAACTGGTGGATGCCCCGGTAACGCCTTCCATGCGGATCAGTCCGCGCAACAACGTGATCCTGTTGCTGGAAAACACCGGTCTCCCTCACATTGAAGAGCTTGCCCGTGAAGAATTGCGGCTGGCCGGCATCCGCTTCAACCCTCGCACCAACGGCCGCGATTTTCGCAATTATCACACAGGCCTGACCCTGATGGACATCGATGGCTCCAACGAAAGACCGGTGACGGGATTGCCTGAAGAACCCCGCATTCAAAGGGTCTCCTGGTCGCCTGATGGGCAAAAGGCAGCTTTCACCCATACGCACGATGAGGGCATCGAACTTTGGGTGCTTGACATAGCCAGCGCAGAAGCATTTCAGTTAAGCGGCCCTGTTATCAATGATGTGCTTGGCAATGCGTTTAACTGGTTAGCAGACAGCGAAACCATCATTTATAAAGCTGTGCCGGAAGGGAGAGGCGAAGCGCCTGAAAGGCCACACGTAGCTACCGGACCCAACATCCAGGAAAGCGTCGGTGAAGGAGCTGCCGTCCGCACATTTCAGGACCTCCTGGGCGACAGGCACGATGAGGCCATTTTTGATTTTTACACCACATCGCAACTGGTCAGCACGGATCTTTCCGGCAATGCTGAGCCCATCTGGGAGCCAGGGGTTATCTCTTCCTTTCAGGCTTCTCCTGATGGAAGATTCATCCGGGTAACCACCCTGCAACAGCCTTATTCTTACATTGTACCCTTCTCGCGTTTTGCGCAGCGTTACGATATCATCACAAGCCTTGGTGAGCACGCCCGGACTATCGCTGACATCCCTGTAACAGAGGTGATGCCCCAGGGCTTCGGTGCCACGCGTGAAGGCCCCCGCAGCATCTCCTGGCGCAATGACGCCCCGGCTACCATCTTTTGGGCAGAGGCGCTGGACGGTGGCGACCCCAACACCAAGGCAGAATACCGCGACCAGGTCTTCTTCCTGGAAAACCCGTTTGAAGGTGACCCTGAGGAGGGATTCAAAACCAATTACCGCTTCAGCGGCATCACCTGGGGCACGAGTGACTTCGCGCTGGTGAGCGAGTTCTGGCGCCCGACACGCATAGCCAAAATGAGCTCTTTCTACCCCCGGGACCCTGCAGCAGGCCTCACCCTGCTGAGCGAACGATCCACCGAAGATCGCTATGGAGATCCCGGAAGGCTGCAAACGGCTCCGAATGAATTCGGACGCAACGTGATTATGTTTGACGAACAGGGCCGCAACATGTACCTCATAGGTCAGGGCGCTTCACCCGAAGGAAACCGCCCTTTTGTGGATCAATATAACTTCCACACCGGAGACACCACAAGGCTGTGGCGCAGCGAAGCACCCCATTACGAAAACCCGGTACGCATCATCGACCCGGACAGGCAGCTCGTGATGACCCGCAGGGAAGCAGTAGAAGAACATCCCAACTATTATTTGCGTGACCTGCGCAACGAGAGCCTTACCCAGATTACCGACTTTCCTGAGCCTTTCCCGCAATTGCGTGACCTTCAAAAGGAAATGCTCCATTATGAAAGAGAAGACGGCATCCCGCTTTCCGGCGAGATATTCCTGCCTCCCGGCTTTGTGCCCGGTGTAGACGAGCCCCTGCCAACCATCTTATGGGCCTACCCAAGGGAGTTTCTGACTGCTGACGGGGCGGGGCAGGTAACCGGATCTCCTTACACCTACACACGTCTGGGCTCCTCATCCATCGTGATGCTCGTCACCCAGGGATATGCCGTGCTCAACAATGCATCCTTCCCGGTGGTTGCACAGGATGAAGGCGAGCCCAACGACACATTTGTGGAACAACTTGTGGCCAATGCCGATGCCGCCATCAGCACCCTGGTGGAGATGGGCATTGCGGATCCGGAAAGAGTTGGGGTATCCGGTCACTCCTATGGCGCATTTATGACAGCCAACCTGCTTACACACAGCGACATCTTCGCGGCCGGTGTAGCGCGAAGCGGGGCCTACAACAGAGCCCTCACCCCTTTCGGCTTCCAACTGGAGGAAAGGACCTACTGGCAGGCACCCGACCTCTACAACACAATGTCGCCCTTTATGCACGCCGACAAGATGGAGGTGCCCATGCTGCTGATCCACGGCTCCGATGATAACAACTCCGGAACCTTCCCCATGCAGAGCGAACGCTATTATGATGCACTTCGTGGCCACGGCGCCACCGTCAGGCTGGTGATGCTCCCACACGAAAGCCACGGCTACCGCGCACGGGAATCCGTGCTCCACATGCACTGGGAATGGCTGGAGTGGTTTGATAATTATGTGAAAAACAAAGAAGATTAACAACAAAAAAATAACCATGTTACATGAAAAGCCGGTACGATCAGTTCCGGCTTTTTTTTACCGGCATTATCTGCGCAGATTATGCCATGAAACCACGAAAAAAACATGCCTGCCGGATCAACGGCAGGCATGAACCTTTAATTATGAAGAAACATTGGGAAACAAATTTCCCGGGATAAAAAGAAGTCTGTCTACATCGAAACCTGAACTCTGTGCGTAAAGACTCCTTTATCTGTAGCAACCTGAATGAAATACATGCCAGTCTTAAAGTTACCGACCTGAATTTCATGGCGCTTATCATCTACTAATGTACTATATACTTCCTGACCCAGCATGTCAATCATTCGAATTTCGGAAATGGAGGCATCGGCTTCCACATATAGTATACTAGTTGCCGGATTTGGGTAAAACTTCAGAGTCAAAGGCTCAGTTTCCGATACTGAAACTTCGTCATCTTCAAGCATGATAACCTCTATGGTCATATCGGCATTTACATCCACAGATCCTTCGGCCGCGTGATAGCCTTCCCTTGAAACAACATAGTTGTATGTGCCTTCTTCTACCTCATCTATCACACAGTGTCCGGCGTCGTAGGTAATACCATCAAATGTCAGCACGGCATCGTCAATTGCAATGCCTTCCTCATCATGAATAGCAAAGGTAACGGTAAACATTTCCGGATCAGTCTCTTCCTGAATCAGCACCACTTCTACGGTATCATTACCTTCAATGTCCACCGAACCCTCTGCTGTGTGGTATTCTTCCCTTTCAATCAAATAGTTGTATGTTCCTGCCTCCACGTCTTCGATCACATAATGGCCAGCATCGTAGGTTACCCCGTCGAAGGTCACAACAGCATCTTCAATGGCATTGCCGCCTTCATCCATCACATCAAATGTTACAACGAAGAGGGGAGGCTCACCTCCGCTTAACATCGCGTCATAATGATAATCTTCATCATCTACATAAAAGGAGTTCTCATAAGGTTCGTATCCATCCTTATCCACCGAAAACAGATAGTTGCCGTTGGTGCCTTCGAAACTGGCATAGCCGTTTTCGTCGGTATGCAAAGTCACA
Source organism: Bacteroidales bacterium (assembly GCA_007124575.1). Classification (GTDB taxonomy): domain Bacteria; phylum Bacteroidota; class Bacteroidia; order Bacteroidales; family UBA7960; genus PUPG01. The sequence continues at coordinate 6,309 of SLEW01000137.1, forward strand.
GGGCCCTCTTCAACAAAGACCTGGAGGTTCCACATGCCGGCCAGTCCAAAATCGCTGGCGGGCTGCCAGATATTTCCAGGAATCTGCAACATGTTGCCATAACCATTGGGTTCGGTATAGTCGCAAACAGCAGCGGGAAAGAATCCATCACCGGGATCATCCACTACCCAGCCGATCCAGAGTTCTTCTTCCGCATCAATGACATACGGGGAATCCAATACGAGCTCTACCCAATCTTCCTGCGCAGTAGCCATCTGAGCTTCCATTTTGAGTGTCAGATTTTCGGCATCAGGTCCTTGCCAGATCTTTGCAGTAGCTCCGTCAGGTTCATCATTCATGTATACTTCTATGATGCTTACGATATCTCCGTCATAGGCCTGAAGGTCTGAGGGTTCCCAGCGAATGGCTGTATTCCACTCTCCGGGGGAGTTCAATCCGATGGCGTTATTATTAATAGCATCCGGATTGTAATAATATAGCCACTCTCCGCCATCAAGCCTTGAGAAGTTTTCAGACATCTCGCCGGGAGCTGTATGAGATGTTGCCTCCGGTATCTGCGTTAATTGTGCAGGATGTTCTTCTTGTGAAGCTTCCGTTTTTCCTGAATGGCCGGCTGGTGCAGGAAGCTTCGAACTTCTGTTGCTTTCCCGCAAAACTACGATCTCGGCGTTTTCAACAGCCTGTTCGTATTCATCAACAACGGAAAAAGAAATGTAATTCACGGGGATGATCTCCATATACACCTCGACATCCAAATCTTCATCAATCACCTCAAAAGTTACTTCCGTGCCATAGTAGCCTTCTGCCGTGAGGTCTGCCGTATATTCCTGACCAGATATCAGGTTGGCGGTTGCGGTGCCGTCAGCGGCCGTGATCAGCTCTTCACCATCAATCTGAATGACAGCGCCCTCTATGGCATCTTCTTCCGGTGTGTCTTCTTTCACATGAAAGGTAACATCATAATGTTCCGGAGCCTGGGATATCATTACATCATCCACATACCAGCCATGTGCCCATGTAGCTTCGTATACAAAAGCGATGTAAATGGTTTCACCGGCATAGTCACCCAGAGAAAGAATTGTTTCTTCCCAGGCTCCAGCCACCGATTCGGGCGACCATATCTCAACAAAGTCACCGTCATCGGGATCAGGACTTCCCGTGGAAACACGTACGCTGTTCTTTTCATAATATCCGGCCCACTCATTGAACGACCAGAACGAAAGCTCAAAAACTTCTTCAACCGGAAGTTCGATTGCCGGGCTAATCAGCCATCCCTCTGCAGGAGGAGAATAAAACGTATGCCTGGCCGACTTCTGGCCATCCGGAGTATGATTCTGGCCCGTGGATAAATCCCATGCACCTGGAGCTTCTCCGGCCGCTATGGTTATCCAGCCCGTATCAGAAAACGCATCAATTTCAAAATCCTCCAGCCAGGGAAATTCGGTAATGATGATTTCATCTGGTTCTGCGCTTAATATAACATGCACAAACAGTGGATCCTCTTCTACCATAAAAGATACTTCCTGGGGCTCGTAACCTTCAGCACTTACATCGGCAGTATAGGACCCCTGGGGAAGTTCTGTCACGATTTCGCCAGTTTCATCCGTATGAAAGGTCTCTTCTTCAATTACAACAGTTGCTTGTTCCAAGGGGTTTTCATCCGCAGTATCATCCGTTACCAGGAAGGTAACCGGATATTCCACCTCGCCTTCGCCAACCCATACATTGTCAATGTGCCAGGAATTGATATCAAAGCTGTTGCCGTCAAAAACAAAAGCCAGATAAAAAGCTTCCCCGTCAACACCATCAAGGCTGATGTTTATTTCTTCAGATCGGATTTTTGTGCCAGACTGTGCCCTGTCCTTAGCGGGGTTTCGCGTTGCGTCTACTTCAAGGACCCACTGGTCTGTCCAGACCTCGCCATCAACAGAGGTTTGAACCTTGAGGTCATAACCGCCTTGAAACACGTCAACAAATTGCAGGAAGGACAAGGTTAGATTGGTGTTTTCCGTTGCATCAAGCATGGGTGTGATCGCCCTCATCACATCTTCGGCCTGAGGACTCCACCAGAAAGTCAGCTCCGGTGGATCGCCACCGGCCATGTTAACATCCATTGCACCCCAGTTATCGTGCGTACTGGTCCAATCGTCGGGAACTTCATCATAGGTGGTGCCCGTAAAATCTTCATAATAAGGCAATTCGGC
>SLEW01000063.1 GCA_007124575.1 Bacteroidales bacterium
GGATGCAACCCGACAGTACCTTGTATTATTTTCGCCTGGCCCAGGCATTGTTTGCCGAGGTTGGTGACAGTGCAGGAATTGCCCATGCAAATTATTCCCTGGCAGATAATTACTACCGGCAGGATAACTATGAAATGGCCCTGAAACATGCTCTCGCGGCCTATGAATACCGAAAGAGCCAACAGGATACTTTCCAATTAATATATGATTATCAGAGGTTGGGTATAATCTATGACAGACTGAAAGAGTATGACAAATCGCTTGCACATTATGAAAAAGGGCTGGATTTAATTGGGCTTACGATGTCACATCCTACAACATCATCTTATTACAACAACCTCTCAACTCTGATGGCCTGGGGTGTTGGTGATTTAGAACAAGCCGAATATTATCTCAGAAAGGCTATTGAGTTGGGCGAGGAAATAGAAGATACCCGCTCTTTGTTTGTATATTACAGCAACCTGGGAAAAATCTACTCTTCAAAGGGTGATCATCATCAGGCCTTGATTTATCATGAGAAGGCCAATACTTTTTATCAGGATGATTTTATTAAAGAAATTGTTGCTGGTACCCTAATCGCTGAAGGAGATGCTTATATGGGACTCGGAGAACATGAAGAAGCGCAACGCTTATTTTATAGTGCATTGGAAGTTGCTGAGAAGAGTGATGCCTTGCTCCGGATGCAGGAAGCGCATCATTCATTATTCAGGTCAGACAGCCTGCAAGGTAATTTTTCACAGGCTATTTACCACCTGCAGCAGTTTCACAAATTGCATAACTCTATTTGGGAGCAGGAGCGTGCTGATCGCATATCTGAGCTGCAAATTATTCATGAAACAGCCCAGATGACAACGGAAAACAAAATGTTGCAGGAGTCTAACAAGCTCAAAGAAGTCGTAATAGAAAACCAAAGGCGTTTTTTATTGGTTGGTAGTGTAACCATTATTCTTATTGTAATGCTGTTATTGACCATTTTATGGTCACATCGGAAGCTGAAAAAGAAAAATAACGAGCTGGAAGACATGCACAAACGCTTGTTAAATAAACAGTACAAAATTAAAGAGCAGAATGAGGAGCTGGACAAACAAAAAAAGGATCTGGAGGAATTGAACCAAACAAAGGATAAGTTTTTTTCCATCATTGCGCATGATTTGAAGGGACCTTTTAACGCTTTGACGGGCTTGCTGGACATCATGCTGGAGGATTATGAAGACCTGGAAGAGGATCAGAAAAAAAATATGCTGAATAACCTGAAGAAAAGCAGCATTAACGCTTATGATCTTACAGCCAACCTGCTGGAATGGGCAAAATTGCAAATGAATCGCGTGCAGGTTGCTCCCGAGACATTCTCCTTAAAGGATCGGGTTGACAAGGTCATGTACTCCCTTGAGTTCAACATCCAAAAAAAGCAATTGAAGGTGCTTAATGAGGTGCCTGCCATGGAGATAACTACGGATCCCAATCTTGTTTATTCAGTTCTGACAAACCTTATCAGCAATGCTATAAAGTTTACGCCCGGTGGCGGTCGGATTGTAGTGGAGGCCAGAAGAATGGAAACCAGGCTGGTGGAAGTTTGCGTAACAGACAACGGAATGGGCATCAAAAAAGATAAACAGGCTGGCCTTTTCTCGCTGAGTTCGAATTACCGGAAAGAAGGCACTGATGGAGAACCAGGCACTGGCATCGGTTTGTTGACCACCAGGGAGTTTGTCCATTTGCTTGGGGGAAAAATTGGAGTTACAAGCGAAGAAAATGAGGGCAGCAGCTTTTGTTTTACACTGGTTGACCACCCGGTTACAAAAAAAGCACCTGTGTAACTACAGGTGCTTTTTTCTACAGACGACAGAGCTGATTTCCTAAGCTTTTATTTGGCGTATGCTACAGCGCGAGTTTCCCGGATCACGGTAATTTTGATCTGTCCGGGATAGGTCATCTCAGTTTGAATTTTCTTGCTCAGGTCGTGTGATATTTGTTCTGCTTCTGCGTCGGTGATCTTTTCGCTTCCAACGATCACGCGCAACTCACGGCCGGCCTGGATGGCATAGGTTTTGACCACACCAGGATAAGACAGGGCAAGCTCTTCCAGGTCGTTCAACCGTTTGATGTAGGATTCAACAACCTCACGTCTTGCGCCCGGCCGTGCACCTGATATAGCATCACATACCTGGATTATTGGGGAAATAAGGCTGTTCATTTCTACCTCATCGTGGTGCGATCCAATGGCGTTACACACCTCTGGTTTTTCTTTATACTTCTCAGCAAGCTTCATACCCAGTACTGCGTGTGGCAATTCCGGCTCATTGTCTGGCACTTTGCCTATGTCATGGAGCAGGGCAGCCCTTTTCGCTATTTTGGGATTCAGGCCAAGCTCGGAAGCCATGGTGGCTGCCAGGTTTGCCACTTCTTTTGAGTGCTGAAGGAGGTTTTGGCCATATGAAGACCGGTATTTCATCTTCCCTACCAGTCTTAGCAGTTCGTGGTGCATGCCATGGATTCCCAGATCAATGGCAGTTCGCTTACCCAGGTCAATGATCTCCTGGTCGATCTGCTTTTGGGTTTTGGCTACAACTTCTTCAATGCGTGCCGGGTGTATCCGGCCATCTGTTACCAGCTTGTGAAGCGAAAGCCTTGCAATTTCCCTTCGAACGGGGTCAAAGCCGCTCAGAATGATTGCTTCCGGTGTATCGTCTACAATAATCTCTATCCCGGTAGCAGATTCGAGGGCACGGATGTTTCGTCCCTCACGTCCGATAATACGGCCTTTGATCTCATCACTTTCGATGGGAAATACGGAAACACTGTTTTCTATGGCAGATTCGGTAGCTGTACGCTGAAGTGACTGAATAACAAGCTTTTTGGCTTCCATGTTAGCTGTAAGCTTTGCTTCTTCCATCATTTCTTTGACAAAGGCCTGTGCATCAACCTGGGCTTCCTGCTTTAAGGCTTCAACCAATTGGTTCTTAGCTTCCTGGGCTGACATGCCACTGATGGTTTCCAGTTGCTCAAGCTGTTGCTTGTGGCTTTTTTCCAGCTCTGTCTGCTTTCTGTTTAGAATTTCCAGCTGGTTGTTCAGATTTTCACGAATAGTTGTAACCTCATTCTGTTTACGTTGCAAGTCCTCCATTTTCTGAGAAAACGTTGACTCCCGCTGTTTAAGTTTGTTTTCATCGGCGGACAACTTCTGGTTTTTCTCGTTAACGTATCTTTCATGCTCAGCCTTTAGCTGCAGGAACTTTTCCTTTGCCTGAAGGATCTTCTCTTTTTTGATTACCTCTGCCTCCGTCTTGGCTTCCTTCAGGATATGCAGACTCTTGCGGACAATATTTTTCCGCATGACAGTACCTGCGATCAGCACGCCCAGGCCAAGAGATATGGCCGCTATAATGACAATGAGCGCAACAGGTGTGGTGGTTAATATGATCATATCGCAAATGGTTTAGTGATTATATATAAAAAAACCCGCAGTTAATTCAACGAGGTTTTATGAAACCCCAGCTATACATGATTAAGGGTGTTGGGATTGGTCGAACTTCCAATGCCCCTTTCGGGGATACTGCCGGAGTACGGCAGTATTGAGGCCTGTTCTAAAAATCCCAAACGCTACCCAAATGTGTTAGTAGTGTTGAGTTTCAAAAACGTGCATTTGAATTAATGCGGGTTATGTCGAAATATCTTTCAAAGAACGTTATCTCGCTTCATTGAGACCTCTATCCAATATTGCATCCAGGCTTTTCAGACGGTCCAGTAATACCTGTTGCTCCTTTGCTGTATTATCTAAACGTAAATACTCCACTGCAAATTGCAGGTTAACCATAGCCAACAGATCTTGTTTATCCCTGAAAGCATAATTTTTTGCATATTCCTGCATTTTATCTGCAACAAGGCTTGCTGCCTTTCTGAATACCTCTTCTTCGCCCTGGCTCTTAACGGTAAGCCTGTAAGGCCTTTCTGCAATTATGACTGATATTAGTTGGTCTCTCATAAACGATAGTGCTTATCGGTTTAAAAGCACGGTCGATTTTTCGATTTCCCGCAAAAGTTCATTGATCTTTTGCCTTGCCATGGATTTATCTACACCGGCCAGTGACTTCGCTGACTTAACCATGATAAGTTCCTCACGTAATTGTGCGGCTTTCTCATTACCGGATTTTATATCCTGATGCAAATCCTGGTTTGCAGCTTCAAGCTCACGTATGCGCTTTTTTAATTGAGCATTGTGCTCAAGCAACTTAGTCAGCTTGTGACCAATATTTTCAAGAACAAGTGTGATTTCATCCATGAATTCACAAAAATTTAACTCAATACAAATATACAATTATTTCTTACAAATAGCGAATATTTTTTTTATGTGTTTATTATATTTATGCCTGTGAGTATTATTTAAAACATAATTAATTAATTTTATATCTAAAAAAAATAACAATTAAAATTAAATAAAGATGAAAGAAGATTTTGTGCATTATATGTGGAAACACATGCTCATACACAAACAGGACATGAGCACTACGGACGGCAGTAGTCTTGATGTGATTTCTCCTGGTATTGAAAACCATGATGCTGGTCCTGATTTCACAGCAGCCAGGGTAAGGATAGATGGCACCTTGTGGGCAGGTAATGTGGAATTACATGTAAAATCATCCTATTGGTACGATCATGGCCATCACAAAGATGAGGCATACGACAACATTATACTTCATGTGGTGTACCAGGCCGACAAAGAGGTGGTTAAACGTAACGGATCTCCCATCCCACACCTGGAGTTAAAGAATTACTGTGACCCGCAACTGGAGAACCGTTATTTGTTGCTCATGAAGAGTAAAAACGTTATACCGTGCGAAAAACTGCTTGGCAAGGTGGATGATTTTACTTTCAGGCACTGGCTCTGTCGTTTATTGGTTTGCCGAATGGAGAGAAAAGCGGATGATGCCATCAGGTTTTTACAGTATTTCGGAAATGACTGGGAGCAACTTTGCTTGTTTCTGCTGGCCAGGTATCTTGGGGGCAAAGCTAATGCAAGCACTTTTGGCTTGCTTATTCAGCGAACTCCCATTGAGGCTCTGATGAAAAACCATGATGACCTTATCACCCTGGAGGCGTTGTTATTCGGACAGGCAGGATTGCTTGAAAAATCCTTTCAGGAACCTTATCCCATAAAATTAAAAAATGAATATTATTATCTGGGTAAAAAGTACGATTTACCAGAAAGGTTACATAAACGGCTGTGGAAATATTCAAGGATGCGACCTGCCAACTTCCCTGACATGAGGATTGCGCAGCTGGCTGCCATGATTCATGTAAACCAGGGACGTCTGTTTAGCAAGGTATTAACCATGAACGCTCTTGACAATATTTGTGATATGATGCGGGCGGATGTCAATGCTTACTGGCGTGCACATTACCGGCTTGATAGCAAAAGCCGGCATAATATAAAGAAAATGGGCGTTGCCACCTGGCATAACATATTGATCAATGTATTGGTCCCGTTGTTTTTCATTTATGGTAAAGAGCGAAATAAAGCGTCTTTTGTGGAGCACGGTCTCGACCTGATGGCTAAAATACCCGGGGAGCAAAATCGCATAACCAGCATATGGAAATCTTTGGGCAGGGAGCCGGCAAATGCGGGAGAATCGCAGGGTATGATCGAATTATACAAACAATACTGTCTTGCCAGGAAATGTCTTAAATGCAGTATCGGGCATCAGATCCTGAAAAAAACAAAAAGCTGATATCACCTTGTATGCTTTTTTGCTGAGAAAATACCTCTGCGGCTTAACTGGCACAGTGGTATGAACTTGATATTAGTTTAGTTGCCAGGCAAGGCTTTCCTTTAATTTGGCAAAAGAAATTTGTATAGAGAATGCATGTTGGGTAAAAATAGATATTTTGCCATTTAGCTGATCACCTATCAGCATTTTTGCAAGCTGCAGGCCAGAATGATTATCTGCAAGTATTTGCTCAGGCAGGTATTTCGTGTCTCCGGAAACGTTAATTTCCAGGTTATACCTATTGTGAAGCTGACTAAAAGCATATTTTACAGATATTTTGGGTGTATTGTTGTTCGATTTTCTGCCAAACATGGCAGCTTTAAATGCAACATGCATGATCTCAGAAAGGGAAAGCCCAAGTGGGAACGCCTGATCAACCTGGAGACTATGTTCTTCAGCGCTTAAGCTTATCTCAATAGACTTATCATCACAATACATCGCATGAAACTTGTCTGTCAAGTCAAAAATAAATGTTTGAAAATCTACGTATTCCCTGTGATCCTGGAAGAAGACGTGCTCATATACCATGTGTATTGCCTTGAGACGATGATACAAAATCCCTGTTTTATGTTGTTGTGCCTTGCTCGTTCTGCGCCATTTTTTGGCGTTCAGCATGTTCAGAATGAGTTTCATGTTTTTCTTCTGGCGGCTATGAATCTCGCCAAGCATGATTTCCATATCTTCGATGGTAGCTCTTAACTCTTTTTCTTTTATCAACCTGTAATTCATTTCTCTTCTTGCCTCTCCAATACTTCTGGTGAGCTCCTCTGTCCTATTTGCCACAACTTCTTCCAGTGAATTACTCATTGCTTTCAGATTCCGTTCATTTATCTCCCGTCTTTCTAATTCGGCTTTCAGCTTTTCAGCCTCCTGGACATCTTCCCCATATACCAACATACCGTAATAATCTCCGAGAGCTCCTTTCAGTTCAGCGAATGAAAGATTGAAACAGATCCCGCTACCATCGACCGAGCGCAAGTAAAGTTTCTCTGGACCTGCCGCTCCTGCCAGAGATGTTTGTTTTGTCAACGCTTTTAATGCATCTTCCTTGCGAAAAAGGGTCTCCATGGGCAAATCTAAAATGTCTTTCTGTTTGAAACCGAGCACCTTTTGGCTATAGGTATTACAATAGCGTATAAGACCTTTTTCATCAAAGAAAAACACAGGTTGGGGAAGTTCATCAAAAACTTTCATGGTTACTTTTGACGGACCGGCTAGATATAAAAAATACCGCGTCAGCAAGTAATATATGCTTATGCCGGTTAAGGCTGCTGCAAAGGCGTATATAAACAGATGGATCATGTCAGGTTTTGTCAAAATTATCCATGAAAATTGATTCTTATGCAGGTACCATTGTCGTTATCGAAAGAAATATCTCCCTGGAGGTCTTCCTTTACAATGTTATTTACAAGGTCCAAACCCAATCCTTCCGATGACGCATAATTTCTTCTTGCCGGAAGTCCGATGCCATTATCTTTAATAAATAACTGAAATGAATGCTCTGTGTATGTAAATTCTACATAGACTGTAGAAAGTGCAAATATTGGTCTGTTTTTGATTGCAGCCTCCGGAAAAGCGTGTTGTATAGCATTGGTAAGTAATTCATATACAATAATTCCGCAGGGAATAGCCTGCTTGACTGTGAGGGGTTTATCACTCACCATCATTTTAAAAAGGATCTGTTTCCCCTTAAGTTTTGTGCTCCTTAGCTCGCTGGTGGTTCGGGTAATAAAATGATTGAAGTTCACATGGCCCATTGAAGGAAGATTATAAAAGTAATCGTGAATGTATGATACGTCTCTTATACGTCTAGCCAAATTCCCATATTCATGTTTTAGATCATCTTTTATACCGCTTTCGGTCGATATCATATTGATCAGGGATATCACCATTTGCATATTATTTTTTACACGATGGTGTATTTCCCTGAGCATATCTTCTTTAAATGCTAAATCTTTAATCAGTTTTTTTTCAATCTCCTTGCGGGTGGCAACCTCTTTGTCCAATAGCTCCTTTGCCTTTAAAAGTTCATTCTGACGGGTACTAACCCGCTTTTCCAGATCTTTTTTAAGGGCTTGCAGCCGGGTTTCAAAACGAATCCTGTCCCTGACCCGGCTTTGCAAATTCACTTTTTCGCGAATGTCAAGACCGACAAGTACGTATCCCGAATCCTCAAAAACTTTACCGTTTACTTTGATCACATTTACCAGGCAAGGTAAGGGGCTGCCCTTTTGGGGTAAAAGGAACATGGCTTGTTTCTGATCTTTCTGCATGAAACCAGCCAGGTTAAGCTGTTTGTTCAGAGTTAATGGTTGATTAAAAAAATTCGCTGCCGGCTTGCCAAGTATTTCATGAATAGGGTAATTCATCATTTGGGCAGCAAACCTGTTAACATAAGTTATATTACCACGGCTGTCCAGGAAAAGGATTAATTGTTTTATGCGCTGTATGAAAATCCCTGACAGTTCTTCCCATATCATGGTAGTGGATCCATGCATGGTAAAACTATGGAATACGGCCACTGCAGGGATCAGCCCTATCAGGTGGGTTCCTCCGGGAATGAAAGATTCACGGATGCTGGGAAGGATGATTTCAGTAGCGATTATAACCAGATAAAAGAAAAATAGAGGCAGGACAAGAAGCATGAACTGCCACTTATGCCTTCTGCTTGCATAGGGATAGATCCCTTTTTTGAGACGTAATAAAAAAGA
>SLEW01000257.1 GCA_007124575.1 Bacteroidales bacterium
ACAGCAATGCATTCATGCTGTTCACCTGCACACACAATGCCATAGCTGCGGTCTCTGTTCTTAAACGATGGGCACCCATGGATATTGCCGTAAAGCCTTGCGCTGCCGCTGCTTCGATCTCGGTATCAGCGAAATCACCTTCCGGGCCGACCAAAAAGATCGCGTCATTGCCTGTTTCGTATATGTCTCTGACATGCTTTTTGCCTCCTTCCGCGCAATGCGCAATGAAACGACTGCCTGGTAAGGGTTGCCGCAGAAATGATTCCATCGTGATGGCACCATTCAGCCTGGGTAAAGTTGCGCGCAAAGACTGTTTCATTGCAGCAATGAGGATTTTTTCCAGTCTTTGTGGCTTAATGACCCTTCGTTCGCTTTTTTCACATAGCAAGGGAGTGATCTCATCTATGCCACACTCAGTTGCCTTTTCCAGGAACCATTCAAAACGATCGATGCTTTTTGTCGGTGCCACAGCCATATGCAGATGAAAAGGCCTTTTATCAAAGTCCCTGATGCGCTCTTTCACTTTAAAGGTGGATTTCCGGGGGTTGGGCTCCAGGAGCTGAGCCTTGCACCAGGTTCCATGTCCGTCCACAATAACTGCATCCCCGCCTTCACTCATGCGAAGCACTTTAATGCAGTGGCGCGACTCATCCGGGCTGAGCACTACCGTATCATGTTCTACATCTTCGTGGTAAAAGACATGCATGGCTGTATTATCGGTTAACGGCAAACAAAAAACCTTGCTGAGTTGCCTGGCATTCTTAAACAAAGATAAACGAAAACCGTTAAATTACCGAACGAAGGTATGTCTGTAAATTATAATGTGGTAAGCTTGTATAATTGGCCAATACAATGTACCTTGAACCACGCATTAGTGACCTGACCGGCACATGTCGTACCTTATAATATAAAACGCTTTCAGAAAAAACTCACCCTGTATGGATATTACATCGCTGTTTCTGGGTCCCAAATCAGAAAATAATGAGACTTTCAAACGTTTTTTTGATGTGATTGTGGAGGATATCCTCAACTTCCGCAACAATTACCACCCGGATGATCCCCCGCTGATATCTGAACGGCACAAGCTGAGTGATGCTTATGTTAATACGCGTGCGGATTTCATGCAGGAGCTTAAGGCCATGCTCAGTAAGCTCCGGGCTCATTCCATCCCGGCCTGGGACACATCCTACATAGCGCACATGAACAGCGACCTGCTCTATCCTGCTATCGCAGGTTACATCTCCACCATCATGTACAACCCCAACAACGTAACCGGCGAGGTGTCTACCGTTAGCACGCAATGGGAGATGGACTTTATCGGCCACCTCTGCAGGATGGTGGGCTACCCTTCATTTTCTGCGGTGGCTTCCAAAGACTCTTGTGGCGAGGATCATTCGTGGGGACATCTTACCTCGGGAGGCACCGTGGCCAACATCGAGGGTTTATGGGTGGCCCGCAACCTGAAGTACATGCCGCTGGCACTTAAGCTTGCCATAGACATGGATCCGGAAAATTTCGGATTCCTGGACGAAGTCAGGGTGCCTTATTTTGAGAATCAGAAGGTGCGTGTCGGCGATCTGGACTACCAGGCCCTGTTCAACCTTTCGCCGGAGCTGACCTACTCCCTTCTGAACAGCCTTTCGCGGGCGTATGGAAAACATAAGCCCGGCAGCCAGCCGCTGCTTAAGGCCATCAAAGAATATAGCCTTCAATACCAGGGCCTCCAGGGCATCCACGACCTGGTCAGGAAGCAGTCAGGAGCCGAGCTGCCTTATCCCGTGCTTCTCATTGCGCAAACCAGGCATTATTGCTGGGAAAAGAGTATGGAGGTGCTGGGCCTGGGCATAAACCAGCTCAAACCCATTGAAGCAGACCGCAACTACAAGCTTGACATCGCCATGCTGGATCAGTTTTTTCAGGATCATCCCGACACCCCTGTGCTTGCCGTTGTACCCATCATCGGTACGACAGAAGAAGGCGTGCTGGACCCCATGCACGACCTTTTGGCACTACGGGAAAAGACAGAGAAGGTCCGCAAGTCTTTTTACATCCATGCAGATGCGGCCTATGGCGGGTATTATGCCTCTCTTTTTGTGGCCCCGGATGGTTCGCGGCATGCAGTCCCTGAAGAAGCTGTCAGGGATTTCAAGGCGATGACGTCCCGTGATGGTGCAGGCAATTACGTTACAGAAGAAGGCTTTGTTATCAAACATGATGAGCTGGAGGCGGTAAACAAATCGTTGTCTGAAATTTTTGCGCCGCTTAGTGCTCTTCCGCATGCCGACTCCATCACCATTGATCCACACAAGCTGGGTTACATACCCTATCCCGCGGGTACTGTGTTGTTTAAAAATCACCAGGCTAAAGACCTGATATCTTTTGAAGCGCCATATCTAAAATGGAGCGGCGACACCCAGCCGGGCACGGAGCGCATTTTTCTGGGACAGGCCACACTTGAGGGAAGCCGGCCCGGCGCTGCTGCCGCTGCCTGCTATCTGGCAACCCGTATCGTGCCGCTCAACATCACCGGCCATGGCAAGATGATGCTGCACAACATGATAGCCGCGAAAAAATTCTTCAACACCATCCCTGATGAAAAGCCGGACCAATGTAAAGTGGTTCCCCAGTATTATCCTGATACCAATGTGGTGTGCTACAGCATCGGCTATCCTGGTGTGGTGGAAGAGCCAAAATACATGAACCTGCTGGCTAACAAGGTCTTCGACAACATGACCAAAAAGACCTCCAAGCTTACCTCCAGCTACGAATATTTTATCTCGAAAACAAGTATCCATTATGGCCACTACAAGGCACAGATCAACTCCATGTTAAAGGATGCAGGTATCCCGGAAAAAAATTACGGCCTGGCAGCCCTAGCAGATGACGGCGACTTTTTTATCCTGAGAAGTGTGCTGATGAACCCCCTGGCACTGGGACTTCCTGATGATTACTACTCCGGCTTCTGGCAAAAAGTGTCAGAGATAGCAGAAGATGCCCTCGAAGACATCCTGGATGACCTCATCAAAACCAAGTTTGGAAACAAACGCGTGCCCGTGCTGTGGGTCGAAAACAGGGATTCTGTCGAAAAAATTAAGGATGCCATTGAGCTTAGTGGCCTCGGACGTTATTTTTCCTTTTCTTTCCTTTCGGATAATGAGTCGATCTGTGATTTCATGTACCGGGCCGGTGACAGCCAGCGCACTGAACTTGCGGACTCTCGCCTGGTGATCACCGACCTATGCCTGGACGGCGCCTATGAAGACAAGGTGGATGTCAGCAAGTTGTTTCCGCTGATCCGGAAGGGCGTGAACAAAGGGCAGCAGATCATCTGTTACAGCAAATACGTGGCGGATGATCATGCCGATGCGGCTGATACGAGGCAGGCCATACTTGATGAGGCTACCGGTCAGGGTCAGGAGGCAGGCAAAGCTGCCCAGGTTCATTTTGTGGGTAAAGCGTCCAGCTTTGAGAATATCGAAGCTTACCCGGAAGGCTCCAGGATGGTTCATGCCTTCAACCGCGAGAAGCGCTGGCTGGTCAAAAAGATGATCCTGGCCTTGCAGCGCGTCGGTCCGGATTAACCGGGCACGATTTTGTCTTGCGGTCTTTGCGTGGAATTTTTTCGTGGAATCTTGTGGAATCTCCTTCTGCAAGGCAAATCAACGACTGTATTGTTTTAGTCCAGCACGGCCTTTTTCTTCAGCGGATAAAATACCGACGACCACCACATGATGCCGGCGCCGATGACCAGGCTCGTGATGGATATGGAAAAGGCCACCGTGAACCCCCACAACTCATAGAATACCACCCCCAGCAGCGGGGCAAAGATGGCCCTCACGGCGGTCAGGCCCAGGTGTATCGACTGGTACATGCCGGCTTCGGAGGGCGCACAAAAGTAGGCTGACCCGATACTCCACATCAGCACCATGGTGGCTGCAAATATTCCATGAAAAAGAATGTAGAAGATCAGCGTGTGGTACAGGGTGATATCCCAGAACTCAATATAGCCATCGAAGCGCTGGGTGAGGATCAGCGTGAAGATGTATGCTGCCATCGACAGGAAGGACAGGGAAGCAAAGCGCCGTGGGTCTATGCGCCCGATCAGGCCCCCGAAAAACGGCAGGATGAGTATGGCCAGCAGGTTGTAGGCATTCCGGTAAAAGGCCACACTGGAGTAATTGAGCCCCAGCCCGAACTCCCAAAACAGGATAATGACTGTGAAAGACCCCATGAAGCCAAAGCCATAAAACATGAAAGCGATCTGGAAGTGACGGTACGGGATATTTTTGATCAGGATGTTGGCCATCTCTGTCACCGACTGTTTTACTCCCTGCCAGATGGAATGTGTCATTTCGGGAGGCTCTTCCTGTTTGTAGGGGATGAGCGACAGCAGGAAGATGGACAGCATACCCAGCACTGCTGCAGCAGGGAATACGTAGACGAAGATATAATGGTTGGCATCGAGTGCCCAGCCATAGACAAAGGTCGTGATCATCATCACGATCTTGTTGGCGGTGGTGGCATAGCTGTAGAATTTGCCAAAGTTTTCGTGTGAGTAGGTGTTTTTCAGAAACAGGTTGATGCTTGGAAATACGATGGGGTTTGCCAAAAAGTAAAAAAGAAAGATGGCCAAAAAGACATAGTGGTAGATGGAATCTCCGGTGAGCTGTTCGGCGCTCTGCGGGAAAAAAAGCAAGAGCAGCAGTGGCAGGCGCGTAATGATAGCCGTGCGCCGCAGCAGGTTTTTCTTGTTTTTTATTCTTCTCAGGAAGGTGCTGAAAAAGATTAGAAGAAGAAACACCAGGGTGGAGAACTGAAAGAGCACGCTCATCTGGTAGCTGGAGCCCATCAGGCTCTTTACGAAAACGAACTCATTGAGTGCGATGAGGCCTGCCAGGATCCCTTCAATGACAGAATAGGAAAAATGCAAAGCAAATGTCTTCCTTTCTTCACGGCGCAGTCCCTTGATAGGCAAGGATATCATTTCATTTTAGGCGATTAGCGTGATTCAGAACTATAGGAGCGGGTGATAATCCCATAAGCGACGCCAAAGGTAAGCACATTTCCTGAAAGATCTGTGCCTCCCGGGTTGTTATAGTTTACGATATGATAGTTTACCATGATGGAAAACATGTTGCCGCGGTCGAAACGGCGATGCAAGGTAAGTCCGGTATTGATATTTATGCTATGGAGGGTGGCTGTCCGTCCTGCATCGCGGTCGGCATGGCTGGTAGGGTCAATGCCGTCGTAGCCTACCCCTCCGGTAACAAAAAGTGAATGATTGGCACTGTTTAAAAGGTCAAATCCTGCCTGAAACCCTGCCTGCACCTGAAGGAAGTTATTGGTGCTCACCAGCTGATTGCCTATCTCTGTCGTATAGGGCCTTGATGTGTCGCCAAAACCCAAACGCAACTGCAAGCCATACAGGACGTTTCCCCTTACCACATCTACCGAGAATCCTACCTGGGGGTGCACACCCAGGGCCTCAAGGCTGCTCCCGGGGTTCCAGAAGCCAAAGTATAAACCGCCGTGCGTGTATCCCGTGGGCCTGACTTCCTCTGTGTGATCAGCATATAAAGAATCCAGCCGGGTCCCCTCCAGCTCGCCCTCTTCAAGGCGGCGAATGGCGCGCTCAAAGTCATGACTGTAAAAGTCTGTAAAAAACAGTTCAAGCGGCGACAGGTCTTCATATGACTTAAGGTCCTCTGCCATTTCGGAGGTGAAACTACGGTATCCTTCGTGGATCGTGTGGTATTCCCATTCACCAAAATGAAAATAGTCATGCACCTGTTCTGCGCTTTCAAAGGCTTCCCTGTAATCGAGAAGCATGGCAGGCAATTCTTCAGGAAGCCACTGCTCATCAAAAGTATTGGTCCCGATCTGCCATAGGATGGTAAAGCGCATCATGGGCTCGGTAATGCCGCACGAACCTTCCCAGAAATACAGCAAGGCCTGCAGGGTGTCGGTGCTCTCTTCCCGGTAATACCCGGGGATCAACCTTGTAGAAGTATAGGCTATGTCTTCACAGGTGATGGACTCCTTAGTGACAAGAGCTTCAGCATCAATGTCCTGTGCGCCAAGGCCCGGTGAATACTGAAAAAGTCCTGTCAGTATAGCAGTAAACAAAAAAATGCGAAATATTTCCATGGGTATAAATAACAGGGTTAACAGGCTGCTGCGACAATAACATCGCAACAAAAGTATGCGCTTTTCATGAAAAATCCGTTACTTTACAGTGCAAAAAACACACCAAATTTTTTTGGCACGGTAATAGTGACTGGAGAGACTTAAGAGACTGGAGAGAGGCAGGTGTAAGAAGTTACGAAGATGCAGGGACAGCACTTTGGCTGTCCGGATGACTGAAAGAAATCCACCATAATGACAGGGCTTGACCTGTCAAATCAAATTATAAACACATGAACAAAACCTGGATGCTTTTGCTTGTGGCGATGATGTTTTCATGCGCACAGCCCGAAAAAACGGAAGAGAAAGAACAGCCCGACCCTGTGGTCATCAAGGGGCAGGTAGAGAATCCTGCTGATAACGTGATGGAGGTGTTTTACTATACCGACTTTATCACCAACAACACGGTAAGCAAGGAGGTAGAGTTGTCAGAAAACAATGCCTTTGAGGTTCAGCTCGACCCCGGAGAGGCGAAACATGTGAATTTTCGCATTCCGCGACGCACCGTGACACTTTTCCTTGCGCCCGGGGCAGAGATAAACCTGGTGTTTGATGCATCCAATTCGGATGTTTTGCCCATGGTAACAGGCGAAAAAGCTACAGAAAGCATTTTTCTGCTCAACTATCAGCAGGATGTCGAAAGAGCCTATGGCCAGATGACCCTGATGAACAAATCAGGAGAGAAAGACCCCGGGGAGTTCCGTGCCTGGGCTGAGGATATCTATAAGGAGAAAAGAGAATACCTGGAAGATCATGAGCTGCGTGATGAGCTGGATTCTGCTTTTGTGGCAGGTATGCGGTCAAATATGCGTTATGAAAAGTATAACATGCTGATGGACTATCCGGCCATGCATGCGTATGTTCGGGAAGCGGATGTTCCCGTGGCACTGCCTGATGATTATTATGCTTTTCTTGATCAGGACAATCTTTTTGATGATGCCCATGCAGAAACACGGTCTTATTATAATTTTCTCAACAGGTACTTGCATCATCATTTGAATGAATATGTCGACGAAGAGAAACTTGAGACAGCGGGGTATGAAAGGATGCGTTTTGATACGGCCAAAAGTTTGTTTTCGGGCAAAACACGGGATCTGATGTTGACGGATGTTGTGGTATCGGCTCTAAGCTTCGGCGACTTTAAGGTGGCTGAAGAATTGTATCATGAGTACGCCGGCATGGCTGAAGGCTGGCCCGTGAGTATCGCTGCTGCTGAATATGAGGTTATATCAGCCCTTGCTCCGGGGAAACCCGCGCCCGGCTTTACCCTTACAGACATCGATGGCCAGGAGGTTTCGCTTGATGATTTTCGTGGGAAAGTGGTTTACCTGGACTTCTGGGCCAGCTGGTGCGGACCTTGTATGCAGCAGGTCCCGCATGCAAAGCAACTGAAAAAACGCATGAAGGATCAGGAAGATCTCGTGTTTCTCTATATCTCTGTCGACACAGACCAAAGCGCATGGAGGCGAACCGTGGAAAACAGTGAGATAGAGGGTGTGCATCTGAATGTACCCGGTTTCGGTCATGAGGTGCCCGAAAGTTATAACCTAAAAGGGGTCCCTACATTTTACCTGATCGGAAGGGATGGAAATATTGTAGATAACCGGCCGCCGCGACCCAGCCACGATAATGTGGATGAGGTGCTCCTGGCGGCTCTTGAAGAAAGGCCTCCCCGTGATCATCCACCCGTTGAGCTGACCGGCCGGTTTAGTGAGATCGGCGATAGGGACGTGGAGATCAACTTTTTCAGGGACTTCATCAATAATGACAGAAAAGTGTTTGCCTTTAATCTGGATGACGACTTTCGTTTTTCAGAACAGTTTGATGTGCCGGATCCCCTCATGGCCACAATCTTTGCCCCATACGGCCGGCAAAACATTTTCCTGGAACCCGGATACTATCCCGCCATGCGTCCGGGAAGGGAAGACGATGAGATGAGGATGGTATTCTCAGGACTGGGCGGGAATGAAAACAATTTCCTGATGCACTATGAAAATGATGTAATGGCGGATATTTCTTCTTCTTATATAAACCATCAGGCGGCCGAATTAAATCCGGGCGAATATATGCAGTTTGCCGACAGCCTGATGGAAACAAAAACAGATTACATGGAAGCCTGGAAGCAGGATGCCATGCTCCGCCCTGCCTTTGTCAGCTATTTTGACACCCAGGTTCAGGTGGAATATTTCAACCAGCTGATGGCCTATCCGGCCCTGCACCAGCGAATGAATGA
>SLEW01000192.1 GCA_007124575.1 Bacteroidales bacterium
GTAAGAGACATCGTCGCAACAGGCCTCGCAATGGCCCAGGTAGAGATATTTGAGGATGATTTTGTGCGCATATTGTTTTGTTCTTATAGACTAATGATAATCAACTGGTGTTTTTTAAATCAGCCTGGTCAGAGGATATATGCATGTGTTAACAAAATACAAGTGTATATCCGGCAATGTTCAGTTTTTTATGCAAGTTAATCCCTGAATCCGTGTCTCCTGAACCGGCCGTGCACTTCTACGGGTGAATCCTCGTCAAGGTTTTCCAGGTTTGCAGCAGCAACTTTTTCTCCGGCTTCGAGACCTGAAATGATCTCTACCCAGCCATCACGCCGAATACCTGTTTCAACGCGACGCCGGGTCACCCTCTCGTCGATGATTACAAAAACAAAAGCTTCTTCTTCCTCTGTTATCAGACTTTCCGGAGGGATGGCCAGTACGTTATCCCGTTGTTGCGTTACAAAATGCAGGCGGGCAAGATAGCCCGGGTATATCCTGCGGGAGCTTGCAGCCTGGTCTATTTCCACCTCTACAGTAAACAGCCTTGTGAGAGGATCGGCGGCAGGAAAAATTCGCCGGATGTTGCCCTTTAAGGTGTCGCCTGGAAAAATATCAAAACCGAGTTTGACCTCCTGGCCTTTTTCCAGATGTACCACATCGCTTTCGCTTAAGCCTGGCCTTATAACCAGTAGTTTGTGGTCTTCTATGGTGAAAAGGCGTTGGTTCTCAGAAACGGTGGTTCCCACTTCAATAAGGCGGTCGCTGACGATGGCATCAATTGGAGCATGTATTTGCCCCAGGTCTACTTCAACCTCCCAGAGGTGTGCTTCTGCCTTTGTTTCTTCAAGCTCTCTGGCGATGGCTTCAAACTCTGCTTCAGGGATGACATCATTTTCGTACAGCTGCTTTGTGCGATTGTAGCTTTTTTGTATTTGTTGCAGTGTTGCCCTCACCTTGCGCAGCTGTGCTTTCTGGCGTCGCGTATCCATACGGGCGAGCAGATCCCCGGCACGTATCTGGTCTCCTTCCTCAAAAGCCACCTCTTCAATTAATCCCCCGGTACGTGCCGTGATGTATATACGCTTGTAAGCCACCACAGGGGCTGTTACTTCCCGGCGAACGGAAAGGTCTCTCACCTCAGCCTCAGTATAGGCAACAGGGATGGCCTCACTGCTCTTTTCATCCACTGCCGGTCCGCCGCAGGCAGTGAGAAGCAAAATGAGCGATATAGGAAACAACATATAATGTAATCTGATTAACTTTTGCATCTGTGTATAATTTTATATTTCGGTCAGATTGCCTGTCCCGTCCATACGGGAGAGCTCGCCATGCATTAATCATTGTCGTGTTTATCAATGAATTTGGCATGGCTGCGAATTCATAAAAGGTATTGTCTGACGCTTCTATGGTTATTTCGTTCTGCCACGAAAAACTTCCTTTACTTTTGCCATGAGCTCGTTGTAGACTCCCTGGCCGGATGCCACAATCTCTTTGTTGAAAACGTAATTACTGCCTTCAGAAAAGTCAGTAACCTTTCCGCCGGCTTCCTGCACTATGAGGCTGCCTGCTGCGACATCCCAGGGGTTGAGGCTGTATTCAAAAAAGGCTTCAAATCGTCCGCACGCAACATAGGCCAGATCCACTGCTGCGCTGCCAATGCGCCGCACGCCATGCGTGTTACGCAAGCACCAGGTAAAAAGGTCCATGTATTTATCTAAAAGGGAGTAGTCATAATAAGGGAACCCGGTAGCCAGCAAGCTATCGTCCAGCAGCCCGGCAGCTGATACCCGGATGGAGCTTTCATTGAGATAGGCTCCTCCACCCTTCCATGCATAGAAGCACTCATCGTGATTGATTTCATATACCACTCCTAATACAACCTCTTCATGATGCATGAGGGCAATGGAAACACTAAAACAAGGGAGACCATGAATAAAATTAGTAGTACCGTCGAGGGGATCAACCACCCAGCGGTAATCTTTGCCTTTTTTCTGAATGCTTTCTTCTTCAACGATAAACCCTGCCTCGGGCAAAAGCTGCTCCAAAGCCTTTACTATACGTTTTTCTGCTGTGGTATCCACATGGGTAACATAGTTGTGCAGGCCTTTGGTTTCAATGTCAGATCCCCTCAACCTGGGAAGCTCCGCACGTATGTAGGCACCTGTGTCCTTTGCCACATCACAAACATGCATGCATAATTGTCTGTATTCTATCATAACAAAATGTTTTCAATGCCTTGCAGCGCAGCCTTTGGCTGTTGGTTTCATATTCCGGCACACAGCCCGGGTGCTGTGTCTGCAAACCAAAAATCGTAAATCTTTATATAATATAAACTCCTTTTTCATCAGTGGTGTTCAAAACGACCTCTTCAATGGTGTTTGTTTTTTCCGGGTTGTATGGGGTTTTTGTCCTGATATAATTCTCTGTAAAACCATACATAAAGGTATCCTGCTGTTCTTTTTCCCAGAGTACTTTTGTTTTTAAGCCCTGGCAGGCCTTGATGAACCCTTGTTTTTTTTCCCGGGAAAGCTGTTGAAGTTTTTGTGACCTCTCTTTGCTGACGGCCGGGTTTACTGCTTCCATTATGCGGCTTGCCTTTGTGTTTTCTCTTTCACTGTAAGTAAACACATGCAGATAAGAGATGTCCTGCATGGATATAAAATCATATGTTTCCCGGAAAAGCGCTTCCGTTTCACCGGGAAAGCCTGCAATTACATCAGCGGCAATGCATGCATGGGGGAGAAGTTCGCGAATTTTGCTTATTCTCTCTGCAAATAATTCCGTATCATACTTTCGGCCCATGGCTTTCAGGATGGTGTCACTTCCTGACTGCAGGGGGATGTGAAAGTGGGGCATGAGCGTGGGCTCTGATGCTGCCAGTTCAATTATTTCATCACTCAGCAGGTCGGGTTCAACGGATGACAGACGGATGCGGTCAAGGCCTTCCATTTTTACGAGTTCCCTCAGGAGGTCAACGAATGACTCACCGTGGGGTTTGCCAAAGTCGCCTATGTTTACTCCTGTGAGGACGACTTCTTTCATGTCTGTGCCTGCAACAGACCGTGCTGTTTTCAGCGTTTCCCCGATGCTGTTGCTGCGGCTTCTGCCGCGGGCCATGGGGATGGTGCAATACGAACACATGTAGTCGCAGCCGTCCTGGATCTTAAAAAAGGACCGTGTACGATCATCCGATGAAAAACCAGGGATGAAAGTGTCCAGTTTGTCTTTTCCCCTGTTTGCTTGTGTGTTTTCAGAGGCCAGCATGCCGAGGTGGCCGGCAAGATCAAATTTTTCCTTGTTTCCCAGCACCATGGATACACCCGGTATGGAAGCAAGTTCTTCAGGTTTTATCTGCGCATAACAGCCCACTATAATGACATGCGCTTCCGGATTTAGTCTCATGGCTTTGCGGATCAGCTCCCTGCATCGCTTTTCTGCATTTTTGGTTACTGTGCAGGAGTTGATCACGTAAACATCTGCCCTTTCTTTAGGATTTACAATTTCATAACCCCGGGCAACCATATCCCGTGAGATGGAAGAGGTTTCGCTGAAGTTGAGTTTACAGCCAAGCGTATGAAAGGCCAGGGTTTTTCTGTTCATCTGTATATCAAAGCCACTGTGATCAAACAAAGTTACATAAATAAACATGCTGAGCCATGATAACTTTTCAGAAGTTGCTATGTGTTTTTTGGTCCGGTTCGCGTTGTAAAAAATAATGCGCTATCATCACAGGTTAAGGCACAGATAGGATGAAACTTTTCTGCAGTATTGTATCTTTGCGCTTTGAGCGTACAGCCATAACCGGAAGGTGAACATTTTAAAAGGAGATGTATGATGAAGAAACGAACGATTGTATTGATTGTGTTTTTGGGTATTGTTGTCGGCAATAATGTTTTTGCCCGGGGGTCTGACTTTAGTGATGCAAAAATTCTTGGCGCAGGATTTTCATTGAGCTACTCGTATGAATATCCATTTGGCAGGAGCCTCAGCATACCCCCATTGGTTGCTTACCTGGAAATAGGCATGCATGAATATGTTACGGTCGGTCCTTTTGTTGCTTTCAGCCGGTGGGATTACAGTGACAGGTCGCGTTCCTTCCTTACCGTCGGGGGACGGGGCAGTTTCCACCTTACGCCCTTTATTAATGACTGGTTTGATTCTGATATTGATGAGAGGCAGTGGGATATTTACGGTGCCATGGCTTCCGGTTTGAACTTCAGGCAATATGGCGCTTTCGAGCATCAGGATGAGAGTGGCTTTGGCAGGAATATCCGGTTCTTTCTTGGCCCCATCGTGGGCGCCCGTTATTACCTGGCAGAAGAAACGGCCGTGTATTCGGAACTTGGTGTTGGCCCCCTGGGAGCCCTGACGGTTGGTGTTTCCGTTAACTTATAACCCTTTATGCTTGCCGTCCTGGCCATAAAAAAAACGGAAAAATTGCTTTATTCTGATGGCATAGCTGTTGCTGCGCTGCTTACGGCACAACAAGACGAACACTCTCTGATCCCCGGGAGCCAGTTAGCCGGATAATGTATATTCCTGATCCAAAAGAGCTCACATCTAAAGGAACCGAGTAATCACCCGTGTACCAGGCGGGAATATTCACCTGGTGTATTTGCTGACCCTGCAGATCCAATATTTCCAGGCGGTAGTCGTCGCGGAGTGTAATGCGAAAATCGACCATAGCAAGATCGGTCGCCGGGTTAGGGGATACCCGGAAGGTGCCATCTGCCACACCGGTTTCAGGTTGCCGGATGTCAGTTTCGTCACCATCATCATCCCCGTTATCATCATCCCCGTTATCATCATCCCCGTTATCATCGTCTCCGTTATCATCATCCCCGTTATCATCATCCCCGTTATCATCATCCCCGTTATCACCATCCCCGTTATCATCGTCTCCGTTATCGTCGTCCTCATCGGTGTGTGCATGAAAAGGAGGCAGTTGGTTGGTGATACAATGTATGGCACCTTCCCAGCTGATCATGGCGTTACAGTCGATCCCGATGATGGTTTTTTCAGGGAGGAGGTTTTGATAGGTCTGCATAGCATCGCTGTCTGCAGGATTGCTATACGTCGGCACCAGGACGGCATCATTTACAATGAGGCTGTTGATATAGGTCTTCCAGTTATCGGCTTTTGGTATTTGGGCTATCTGGTACGATTTGCCTTGAGGGTGCTCCAGTGACTGGAGTATTGCCAGGTTATCTTCAAGTATTTGGTAATCGGAATGCCATTCATCCACACTGCTTATGATGAATGTGGTATCGTTAAGCAGCTTGATCTGCATGTCCAGATGGCCCCAGTAGTCATCGCTTAAAGCTTCAAATGTAACAATAGTATCTATGGCCATATAGCTTTCCAGGATGGTGTCGATATGTTCTGCCGGGATATCGGGGTTGTTTGTATACAAGCGGTTTGTTGCAAAAAGCCTGTTATGGCTGTCTACCAGGTAGTTGCCGCCGTCAAATATGATGTGCGGGAAATCGTAATAGTTGATATCCCAATATTCGGCCAATCGCTGCGGAAGGTCCTGATCTCCATGGTTAGTGGCCAGGTCATTAAACCCCAGAAATGCCAGTGAGTCATTGTCATAAATACTGAAGGGTCCGTGGTCACGTATCCATATCCTGTCACCGTAAACTTCAATAAACACAATGTTATCCAGGGGCACCCCATAGTTTGTGAATGTGTTCATCATGTTGTCCCGGTGAAAGTTATCATTCGTTTGCATAAACACTGTAGCACGGGGCTGGATACCATCTGCCACCAGTGCAACAATCTGGTCATAGGCATGGTTGTTTCCCGGGTTCCAGTACATCACCACGCCGGCAACCGTATCATATTCCGGAATCGTAGTGGGGTTCACAGGTACTTCCGCGTTGCGGTCATGGCTGAAGGCAATTGCCAGCGGTAAGCAAAGGAAAGCAAGGATAAAAGTAATGGCAGCTCGCCGGATGGGTTTTTGGCTTGTAGAATGTGAGGTCATCATAAAAAGAATGAATGCGTATAATTTTACAAATATAGCCTTATCTTCGTAAATTAAAAAAGAGCATAATGAGATCCGGCGCATTTTATATGATGATTTCCTTATTGTTTTCCGGATGCAGCATCACGCCGGAGGGAAATGAAAAGGATGACATGTATTTTATGGAAGGAGTGGATACAACTCCTGTGGCAGACATGCATACATCTCAAATAGCACTTGATTACACTGGCACATATACAGGGTTGCTTCCCTGCGGAGACTGTGATGGCATAGAAGCTGCCATTGTGCTTTTTGAGGATGGCACATTTGAGAAAAGCCTGCATTATCTTGGCAGGGATGAGGATGTTTTGCTTTCTTCGGAAGGGAGTTATTTATGGGAAGCAAGCGGAGGGGTGGTCAGGCTTGAGGGTGATCATGGTTTTACACGTTTTATGGTTGCCGAGAACTTTCTTGTGCACCTTGAAGGTGAAGCAGATCGTTTTAGTGGAGACCGTGGCGAACATTATGTGCTGCAAAAAATCCCGGAATAGCTTCAAACAGTTATTACCGTGGAAATATTTTCCATACAGACCGATTTTTACCGGCAAATTCCCCAAATACATTATCTTTGCCTCCATCCGAAATAAAAGGACAGGATTATAACCCCTTGAAAGCTTGTTTTATGGTGGTTTATAAAATATTTTTCCAGGCATTGGCTGCCATTCCAAATTAGTTGGATCTGGATGTTCTGCGCGACAGTGCAACCATTGTGGAAACGTATTTTGTAATAACCTTACCAGGCT
This sequence comes from Bacteroidales bacterium, assembly GCA_007124575.1. GTDB lineage: Bacteria > Bacteroidota > Bacteroidia > Bacteroidales > UBA7960 > PUPG01. Next base: position 6,772 of record SLEW01000192.1, read on the forward strand.
ATTTTCAAGGGATTTTTTTTAGCAATTCACTCACCATTAAATTTATAGTTGATATGAAAAAATTATCTGTTATTGCGTTTGGAGGTAACGCTCTTCTTAAGAGTGGTCAGAAGGGAACCATCGACGAACAGGAGCAGAATGTGTATGACACATGTCAGCATCTGGTGCCTTTAATCAAAAAAGGTTACGACCTGGTTATCGGGCATGGTAATGGCCCCCAGGTAGGCAATGTGCTGCTGCAGCATGAAGCAGGAAATTCTGTATATGGATTGCCAAAGCAGCCGATCGATTTTTGCGTGGCAGAAACCCAGGGTTCCATTGGATTCATGATTGAGCAGCAGTTGCGTAATGTGCTTGCTGAACAGGGTATTGAGCGGAACATTGTAACACTGGTGACGCAGGTAGTGGTCGACAAGGAGGATGAGGCTTTTAAAAATCCCACGAAGCCAGTTGGCCCTTTCTATGATAAGGAAGAAGCCGATAAGCTGGCCAGGGAAAACAACTGGGTTTTCCATGAAGACCCCCGTGACCGCGGATGGCGCAGGGTTGTAGCTTCGCCCAGGCCTCTGGACATCCCTAACTGGACTGCAGTTGAGAAATTGGCCCGCGAGGGCAACATTGTCATTACCGTTGGAGGCGGCGGGATCCCTGCCTACATTGATGACAAAGGAAAAATTGTCGGCATAGATGCTGTTATCGATAAAGATCTGGCCTCTTCACTTCTGGCCAACCGCATCAAGGCCGATGAGTTTTGCATCCTTACAGATGTGCCCAATGTATACGTGAATTTCAATAAGCCCAACCAGGAAAAGCTGGAGCGCATTTCGGTGAAAGATATCACTGAGCATCTCAATGCAGGGCAGTTTACGGAAGGCAGCATGGCCCCCAAAGTCCGTGCCTGTATTCAGTTTGTGGAGAACGGCGGAGAGGATGCCATCATCACCGAAGCAAAAGAATTAGGTATGGATGGAGCCGGTACAGTGATCCTGCCCTGATAAGGACACCACGAAGTCTTAACCTCAAATCCCGAATCGCTTCGCTCTCGGGACTTCGCTGCCGCTCAGCCTTAACCTTAATCTTAATCTTAATCTTAACCTTAATCTTAATCTTAAACAAGGAGGACAAATCATGGCTTTTAATCTGAGAAACAGGAGCTTTGTGAAGTTGCTGGACTTCACGCCACAGGAAATCAAATTTTTACTCGAGATGTCTGTTGACCTTAAGAAGGCAAAATATGCCGGATATGAGCAACAGCGCCTTAAAGGCAAGAATATTGCTTTGATATTTGAAAAGGCATCCACGCGTACACGCTGTGCTTTTGAAGTAGCTGCCTTTGATCAGGGCGCCCTGGTTACATATCTGGGCCCTACCGGTAGCCAGATCGGCAAAAAAGAATCTATGAAGGACACTGCCCGCGTGTTGGGACGTATGTATGACGGCATCGAATATCGCGGATTTGCCCAGACAATTGTGGAAGAACTCGCTGAATATTCAGGTGTACCTGTCTGGAACGGCCTGACTAATGAATTCCATCCCACGCAGATCCTGGCTGACTTCCAGACCATGATTGAGCACAGCGACAAGCCCTTGCACCAGGTTTCTTTCTGCTATCTGGGTGATGCCCGCAACA
>SLEW01000158.1 GCA_007124575.1 Bacteroidales bacterium
GGCCTGAGCTATGACGGCTTCCTCGGCCTGGCCGTGGACGACGGCGTAGGTGAGCCCTGGGACTTTGTGCCCGGCACCCAGTTTGGCGTGTTTGACATCACCGACCCGACCTCTGCCTTCACCGATATCAGTGAATGGGACTTCGAGGTAAACTTCCTGCTGCGCGCTTATGGCGCCAACCAGGGCGACATCGACTTTGGCAAGCAGGAGCTGCCCATGGCCGCTGGCCCCGCACCGGAGCTGATCCCGATGGACAAGCCCGTGGATGCCGGCAACCCGTTCAACCCCGCTGGCCAGAAAGCCTTCCTCGGCTTCAACGTCTTCTTAAACGACGACCTGGTAGCCGAAGAGATCGAAGAGAACGAATACCTGTTTACCGACCTGCCCGGAGGTGACCACACCGCCGGCGTGCAATCGGTTTACACTACAGGATCTTCTGAGATTCATACCATCGACTTTACAATCGAAGATCACGATCCGGATCCCGACATGTACACCGTGACTTTCGACGTGATCGATGAAGACGGCCACACCATTGAAGATGCCATCGTCACTTTCGACGGGCACACCTACGATGCCGGACACTACGTGATTGAAGACGTGGAAGAGGGCACCTACGATTACATGGTCGAAAAGGATGGCTACCATACCGCAGAGGGTGATGTGACCGTGGATGCCGATGTAACTGTAGAGGTAACCCTCGTGGAAGAAGAGGTGGAGACCTTCGCTGTCACCTTCCTCGTGGACCTGAGCCTGGCCAGCGAGCACGGTGTGCTGGTAGGCTTCGACCCGGAAATGCACCACATCATGATGACCGGCGAGATGTTTGGCTGGCCCGAGCCGGATCCTGCCCACGAAGACATGGTACTTGACTGGATCGACGACGATCCGATGACCTACGCTATCACGCTTCACCTGGAGGCGGGCACCTATGAGTACAAGTACTTCTCCAACCTGATCGGCGACGGCTGGGAAGGCGGCGAATGGGAAGGCGGCGACGACCGCATGGTAGAGGTCACCGGCGAGATGGAAGTACATGACCACTTCGGATTTACCGACGACGAAGTGTCGGTTATCGATACCGAGCCCGTGAGCCTGAACATCTATCCGAACCCGGCTCGCAGCACCCTGTATATTGAAGCCGATGCCACCATCACCGAGATCCGCATGATTGACATGCTCGGACAGGTGGTATACAGCACGGCTGTAGGTGATCAGCGTCACGAACTCAACGTAAGCAGCTTTGACACCGGCGTGTACTTCATCCAGCTCACCACGGAGAAGGGAGTGATCACGCATCGCGTGCAAGTGAGCCGTTAATATCTTTCATAGTAAGTTTGGTTTTCAGGGAAGGCGCTTAATGGCGCCTTCCCTGTTTTTTCAGACTCAAACTCCCGATCAATCTTCGCAAATACTTGCCACTCTAATTCATATTCCGTTTATTTGTATAAAAGTGCAACCCATCATTATTAACCTTTTATACACTTGTTATGTTTAATTACCGGAATGTAGTCTTTTTTTGCATGACCTTTTTTCTTATTGCAGCCATACAGGCGCAGCCGCCACAGCAATTCAATTACCAGGCTGTGGTGCGGGATGATGCTGGCTCAGTGATTACAAATGAAGAAGTTACTATTGAGGTAGCCATTGTGCAAGGCAGCATGGAGGGTGAAACCGTTTTCACCGAAATGCATCATACAGAAACCAATGACTTTGGCATGGTAAACCTCCAAATCGGATCTGTTACCTCACTGGAAGATATCCACTGGGAGTCGGATGAATACTACGTCATGATCTTGCTTGATGATGAAGTGATGGGAGTAACCCAGCTCCTGAGTGTACCCTATGCCCTTCACAGCCAAACTTCTGCAGACAGTTTCAGCGGCGACTACGATGACCTGGAGAATACCCCTGACCTGGATCAGTACATTGATATTGAGGCCCCCGAAGCCGGTGACCTGGCCTGGTATACCGGCGAGAACTGGCAGTCGCTCACCATCGGGGAAGAAGAGCAGGTGCTTACTGTAAGCGCGGGTGAGCCCCATTGGGCAGACCCTCCCTGCGACGACATCCCCGATTCTGTTACCGACATCGACGGTAACGAATACGAGACGGTGATGATAGGCAACCAGCTGTGGATGGCAGAAAACCTGCGGACCACTCGCTACCGGGACGGTACAGATATTCCAACCGGCCTTTCAGATACCGACTGGGCAAACACGGAGGATGGTGCGTATGCCGTTTACCCCCACGATAATGTGGCGGGCATAGATTCAGAGTCAGAAATGGTGGAAACTTATGGCAAGCTGTATAATTTCATGACCATCGACAACGAAAACGACCTCTGCCCCGAAGGATGGCGTGTGGGCACTGCCGATGACTACGACGGGCTCGCCATGTATGTGGCCTACTGGGGCGGCAACAAACAAGATGAACACCCGGACAAAGATGAATCGGTGGCAGGCAACTACCTGAAATCATGCAGGCAGATAAACTCTCCGCTGGGCGGAGACTGCGACACGGAAGAACACCCCCGGTGGGAAGCCGACAACGATCATTACGGTACAGATGAGTTTGGCTTTAATGCACTGCCCGCAGGTTACCGCAACGAATACGGCACCTTCACCGGCATTGGCGAACACGGATATTTCTGGACTTCAACGGAGCTGAGCTTTGCCATGGGCCGCTGGCGCAGACTTTGGAACAGCGGAGGGTGGTTCTATTCAGGATTCGAGTACAAAGAGGAAGGCTATTCCGTTAGGTGTATCAAAGAGTAGGCCAAATAACCAGCTGACCCATTGAACAAAGCACAATTACACCACGTTACGTGATTATTGAATCCAGTAACAATTCTTAAAAACTTCAACCATGACAAAACTTAAAGAAGGCGATAAAGCCCCCGATTTTAAAGGAAAAGACCAGGATGGCAACCTGATATCACTGGATGATTTCAAAGGCCACAAACTGGTGTTGTACTTTTATCCGAAAGACAGTACCCCGGGTTGCACCTCCCAGGCCTGCAACTTGCGCGACAACTATGATTTCCTGCTCAAAAACGGCTATAAAGTGTTAGGGGTAAGTGCTGACAGCGAAAAGTCACACAAGAAATTCATAGAAAAGAACAACCTGCCATTCCCACTCATTTCAGACACCGACAAAGAGATTCTGAAGGCGTACGACGTGTGGGGGCCAAAAAAATTCATGGGAAAAGAGTTTTTAGGCATCAAACGAACCACTTTCGTTATAGATGAGGATGGCAAAATTGAAGAAATAATTGACAAAGTGAAAACAAAAGAACATACGGATCAGATTATTAAAGTATAGCTTTCAGTCTAAATAAAAATATTTGTTAATCTCATGACCGCAAAGCCAAACCTTTGCGGTTTTTTTGTTGTAAAATGTTATATTTGCTGACAATCAACAGCATGTTACACATTAAACTAAATGACGATGACGAAGCAGGTACTAAACCAATTGGAGCCTAAGGTCTTGTGGAAATATTTTGAGGAAATATGTGCCATTCCACACCCTTCTAAGAAAGAAGAAGAAATAGTTGAATACATAATAAATGTGGGTAAAGGGCTTGACCTTGAAACAAAGACCGACAAGGTGGGCAATGTGGTAATCCGGAAGCCTGCCACTCCTGGAATGGCCGACAAAAAGACCGTGGTCCTACAGGGTCATCTTGACATGGTACCTCAGAAAAATAATGATACAGCGCATGATTTTGAGAAAGACCCCATTGAACCCTATATTGAGGGTGAATGGGTGAAGGCAAAAGGCACCACATTAGGTGCAGATAATGGGATTGGTGTCGCTGCAGCCCTGGCAGTCCTTGAAACAAAAGACATACAACACGGACCCATTGAAGCACTGTTTACCGTTGACGAAGAAACCGGCATGACAGGAGCGTTTGCCCTTGAACCCGGCTTTCTAAAAGGCGATATCCTGATCAATATGGATTCTGAGGATGAGGGAGAGCTTTACATCGGCTGCGCCGGCGGCATTGACACCAACGCTTATTTCTCTTACAAAGAGGAAAAAACACCGGACAATCAGCAGGCTTACAAAATAGACGTGAAAGGTTTGAAAGGAGGGCACTCCGGCCTGGACATACACCTTGGTCGTGGCAATGCGATCAAGCTCCTCAACCGCCTGTTATGGAGAGCTCATCGTGACTTAAGCCTCAGACTGGCATCTGTAGACGGTGGAAGCCTGAGGAATGCCATCCCACGCGAAGCCAGTGCCTTGATTACTGTCCCAAAAGATAATGCCGGTGCTTTTGAAGAGATCGCTCAAGGGATGATCGCTGACTGGAAAAATGAACTGGGAAAAGTTGACCCGGGCGTGGTGCTGGAGGTTAAAAACACCGAAACCCCTGATAAAGTCATGGATATGCAATCCACGAATAACATCCTGAATGCCGTTTATGGATGCCCCAACGGAGTCATTCGTATGATCAGCGATATGCCTGACGTGGTGGAAACAAGCACAAACCTGGCAGTATTAAAGTCAGGAAACGGCAAGGTAGAGGCAGCAACCCTTCAAAGGAGCAGCGTGGACTCAGCTAAGGAAGATCTGTCGAACATGATGCGCTCCGTTTTTGAAATGGGCGGAGCTGATGTGGAACAAAGCGGCAACTACCCGGGCTGGAAACCCAACGTGGATTCACCTATCCTGAAAACCATGTCGGATGTTTACGAAAAGCTCTATGGCAAAACACCAGAACAGAAAGTAATCCACGCCGGCCTCGAATGTGGCATCCTCGGTGGTAAATATCCAAACCTGGATATGATCTCTTTTGGACCCACCATCAGAAACCCCCACTCACCAGACGAAATGGTAAATACCACCACAGTGAAACTGTTTTATGATTTTCTCGTAGAAACATTAGGTAGTATTCCGGCAAAATAATTAACAAAAATGCTGGCTATGCTTGTATTTAGTTTGGAATTTTATTAATTTGCATAAATCATCACCAAAAAACTAACACCCATGAACGCAGAAACAGAAAAAGGATCGAAAACAGAAAAAGGATCAAACAGTCTGCAAATCGGACTTATCGTGGTAGCAGCTATATTGTTGTTGTCAATCATCGGCAACATTATCTACATGTCGAGATCAGGACGTCTGGAAGATGAAAAGAAGGAGCTCATTAGTGAAAAAGAAACATTGCAAACGGAAAAAACCGTGTTGAATGAATCCATCGAAGTGAAAGATGGGATCATTGAAGAGCGCAATGAGCAGCTTGAGCTTTTGGCCGAAGAGCACCAACAGGCAATAGCAGAGAAAGATGCCCGCATCGCACAGCTAAGGCGCAGAGTCTCTGCCTCGGCTGATGACCTAGAAGAGCAGAAGGAGCTGAACGATGAGCTTGCCAGTCTGAAGGAAAATCTGACCTTAGAACTGGAAGAACTTACAGAGGATTACTACAACATGGAGCAGGAAATGGATGCACTGGCGGCAGCATATGAACAATTAGAGGAAGAAACCAGGGAAGCTGCTATTATGAATGCCTACAACATTACCGCACTCACCAAGTGGGATCGCTGGCTTTGCGCCGACCGCTACAACGTATCCAGGGCACGCCGTACAGATCAAACCATGATCACCTTCGAGGTCGATGGCAGCATTTTTACTGAGCCAGGAACAAAAAACATACACTTGCTCATGTATAACCCAAATGATGAACTGATGAACCCCGCAGCTGACACATTTCATGCCGCCGAAGTAATGGAGGAAGGCACAGAGCTTCGTGAGCAGGAGTACACAGAAATGCGGGAAATTGAATATGCTCATGAACCCGTCATGCTGGAGTTTGATATCATACATGAAGATCGCCTGCAAGCCGGCCCTTATCGCATTGAAGTGTATATCGACGGTACACTTAGCCGGACCAAGGTATTCAGGTTAGAATAAATACATAAAAGTTTCATTATTTGCTTGGTATTTAAAAATCTTTGCCTATCTTTGCAGCCTGAAAAAATCAAAAGGCAGCCACATTAATTGGCATTGTTAACGTCTTAAAAGCAAAGAATAATGAAAAGGACATTTCAACCTTCGGTCAGAAGCAGAAAGAGTAAACACGGCTTTAGAAAGCGCAGTGAATCGAAAAGCGGAAAACAAGTTTTGGCTGCACGCAGGGCCAAAGGAAGAAAAAAGTTGTCCGTTTCCTCAGAAAAGTCTCATAAGTAGGTTTTGGTTAAGTAAATAGGTTTTTACCCGAAAAGGCCGGTTCAAATGAATGAATCGGCCTTTTTATTTGAGCGCAATACGCCTGAGATTAATCAAGCCTTAACAGCGTGTCCTTATTTTCTTTTATGCTGATGCGGGAAAAAATAGGATTTCTGCTGCTTCTTCTGACGGTCGGTCGTGGCAACAAAGACTTGTTTCCCGGAATAAGGATCAATACCGGTATAATACATGGTGGTCGCCAGGGTCATAGGGGTAGGCGTAAACTCCTGAACCTGCTCAGCCTTTAATCCAAGCTTGTTCAATACCCTGGCCAGGGCAAGCATATCCTTTTCATGACTTCCCGGATGACCGGAAATAAAATAGGGCACCATCTGCCAGGGCAAGTCCTCGTCACGACATACTTTTTTAAACCGGGAGTAAAATAGCTCAAAGGTTTTAAATGAAGGCTTTCTCATCGCTTTGAGCACACCAGCCTCAGTATGCTCGGGTGCCAGCTTGAGCCTGCCCGAAACATGATGACGTAACAAACGTTTAGTATAGGCATCCAGGCCAAGACGTGCATCTTCGTCAGGAGACCTTCCCACAAGCATATCATGTCTTATGCCACTGCCCACGGTCACCTTTTTGACTCCCGGCACCTGCCCGGCTTTTTCATACACGCGAAGCAGGGGATGGTGGTCATAATCCAGATTTTTACATATGGCAGGATACAAACAGGAAGGGCGGCGACATTTCTTGCATTGCTCCATATCCCTGCCCCCCATCCTGTACATATTGGCAGTTGGACCTCCGAGGTCAGTAATATGACCCTTAAAGCCGGGAGTCTTTGTAACCAGTTCCAGCTCATTCAGAATAGATTGCTCCGAACGGCTAACCACAAATTTGCCCTGGTGAGCCGCAATGGCACAAAAACTGCAGCCCCCGAAACAGCCCCGGTGCAGAGTCACCGAAAAGCGAATCATTTCATATGCCGGAATGGGCGGTTTTTTTCTGTACCTGGGATGAGGAAGCCGGGTGTAGGGCAAGTCGTAAGGCATATCAGCCGTTTTCTGATCTGCCGGCGGGAAAGGAGGATTGACCACCACATTTTTACCCGGTCCGGGCTGAATCAGCCTCTCTGGCTGCCACGAATCAGAAGCCTCTTCACTAAGCCGAAAGGCCTCTGCAAAAACCTTTTTGTTCTGTAAACAACTTTCGTGGGAAGGTAATAAGATGTCTTCAAAGCCTTTAAGTGGCGGAAGGCTGGCACCGGCATCCGCAACAAAGGCTGTTTGCAGGATATTATGCAGTGACCTGAATGGAACACCTTTTTGTAAAAGCTGGATAATCCGCACAAAAGGCTGTTCTCCCATCCCATATATCATCATGTCAGCACCGCTTTCGATCAGCACAGAAGGCCTGACTTTGTCCTGCCAGTAATCGTAATGAGTAAAGCGCCGCATGCTGGCTTCTACACCACCCAAAACAACAGGCACGTCAGGAAAAAGCTTCTTCAGGATCCGGGTGTAAACAATGGAAGGCATGTCTGGCCGGTAACCGGATCTTCCACCCGGAGTATAGGCATCATCACTGCGTTTCCTGCGACGCGGTGTATAATGGTTGACCATGGAGTCCATGGCGCCTGCTGTGACCCCGAAGAAATATTTCGGCGCACCCAGCTTTTTAAAGTCGCGCAGGTCATCACGCCAGTTGGGCTGAGGCAGCACAGCCACGCGCATGCCATGATGTTCAGCCACACGGGCCATCACAGCCGTACCAAAAGCAGGATGGTCCACATAAGCGTCACCCGTCACAAGAATAATATCCGGTTGATCCCAGCCAAGCTGTTCCAGCTCTTCACGCGTAACGGGTAAAAAATTTTCAGGTAAATCCATCACTGCAAAAGTACACTATTCAACACAAATGTCATCAGCCACATTTTTCTTACTTTTGTCATTCACAGTAAAAAGGCCATCCAACCATGCTCAGGGTCATTGCTACATTTATACTTATATACCTTGTTTTCAGAATCATAATAACATTTGTGGTGCCCTGGATAGCCCGCTGGTATCTTAAAAGGGCAAAAAAAAGATTTTATCGTGACAACCAGTGGGCAGCTGAAGCAGAAGAAAAACGCAAGGCACAACACAAGAAATACAAGGAAAGTCAAAAAGAGAGAAAGCTGGATACAGATCAGCTGGGCGA
>SLEW01000047.1 GCA_007124575.1 Bacteroidales bacterium
ATAATGCCATTGATGCTGTCTGGTTTTATGGGGCCGGCTGCTCATCAGAGGGCAAACAGGCTGTGATAGATAGCGCTCTGCAGGCAATTTTCCCGGGTAAGCACACTTTTGTTGACCACGACATGCTTGCTGCGGCGCGAGCGCTTTTTGGCAACCAGCCAGGTATTGCCTGCATACTGGGAACAGGGTCAAATGCCTGCGTTTACGACGGCCAACATATTACGGAAAGCCTCTTTTCCCTGGGATACATGTTTGGCGACGAGGGAAGCGGAGCCCACCTGGGAAAGACCTATATCGCCGAACACCTGAAGGAAAAAGCACCACAGGACATCATGCAAGCCTTTGTTGAACATTATGGTCTCAGCAGAGAAGACATCCTGACAAACGTTTACAAAAAGACAAACCCAAACCGCTTCCTCGCCTCTTTTACCCACTTCTTAAAAGACCACCTGCATCATCCATACATCTACCAGCTGGTTCAGGGCTGTTTTGAAGCCTTTTTTGAAGAACAGGTATGTCATTTTTCCAGATATACCCAACGAAAGCTGGGCTGCATAGGCTCTGTGGCTTACCATTTCCGTGATTTATTCGTAAAGGCCGCAGACAAATATAGCGTCCACACAGAAACATTTATGATCTCCCCCATGGAAGGCCTTGTAAAATATCACGCGACATAATAATCAGCTGAGGGGGTTCGCTTTCCGCATATTTTCTTTAATGAGCAGTAACATCTCATCCAGCTCATCCGGATGAAACCAATAGGCGTCATCATAACGCTTAAACCAGGTAAGCTGTCTTTTTGAATAACGCCGGGTGTTGGTTTTGATTTTTTCTACGGCCATGGGCAGATTCCATTGATTGGCAAGCCATGCATAAATTTCTTTGTACCCCACGGTATTTAGCGCGTTACAGTGGCGGTGAGCGAAAAGACTCCAGGCTTCCTCAACCAGACCATCTTTTACCATACCGGAAGTACGCTGATTTATGCGGTCAAAGAGCACCTCTCTTGGCCGGTTCAGGACAATTTTCAGGGTACGAAAAGGTCTGTCACAGCCAATATTTTGACGAAGGGATGAAAATGTCTGGCCTGTGGTAAGAAACGTTTCCAGGGCACGCATCATACGGTTCGGGTTGGCCGTGTCTACCATTTCATAATAAAGAGGATCCGTCTGCCTGAGCCAGCGCCTCAAGCCTTCCGTTCCTTCCCTTTCAAAAAAGGCTTTAACCTCTTTCCGTGCCATGGGGTCAGGGTCGGGCAGGTCGTCGATGCCGTGGATCAGGGTGTCAATATAGAGTCCGGATCCACCGGTCAACACAACAACGGGGTGCTTTTGAAACAATTTATTCAATAGCTTTAATGCATCATCAGCATATCTGGCCACATTATAGGTATCGTGGATGGAAAGATGTCCGATGAAATGGTGAGGGACCTTGTTGAGTTCATGTGCCGTAGGACTTGCTGTACCAATTTTAAGTTCCCTGTAGAATTGCCGGGCGTCTGCCGACACGATTTGGCTATGCAACTTGCTGGCAATGTGGATGCTCACGCTGGTCTTGCCAACAGCAGTAGGGCCGGTGATCACCAGGAGGAGAGGCTTATCTGTTGTCTGATTCTTCATGATTTTGATCCATACCCTCATCATAATAATCCTCACCACCTTCTATCTGGTCAAAATCCGACAAGTCTTCAGGTGGTGCGGCTCCATCACCATAAGAAAAATCCATGGGGGTTTCCACACCGGGGATCTGCTTGGGAGTGGCGACCAGCTCCCGGGGTACGGCGCCTACCGACTTGCTGACACGCGGATAGGTGTGTTCGCCGGTAGCAGGCTTGATCTTCATCAGCTCAATATAAAAGGTCCACTGGTTAAGGTTATCATATTCAAAGATCATCCTTTGATGGGGATCATCGATAAAGTCTTTCAGGTCACATTCCTGCATCAGCAGGGTTTTCTTGCCGTTTTCGTTACCCTCAGCCTCTTCTGCCGGAGGTGCGGATGGATTCATCTCCACAAGCTGTATCTCCTGCTGCTTGCGATAACGGTGATCGCATATGAAAAATGAGGCCAGCATGCCCGGGTCAAGACCCAGGTTACCCAGGATAGCCTGATGAAAATCTTCAAAGGTTTGATCGGCCCGAAGCTCAATTTCCCTGAGAAATTCTTCGTGATCTTCGAATTTTATTTTGAATTTATAAATCAGCATGCAATCTCCTCATTGCGGATGATACATCAATGTCTTGTGCAAAACTACGGATTAATTTTTTGAATTCGCAGCTTTCAGCCCCAGTTTTTCTCCTTCTTTTTTCATGAGATCGCGTGCTGCATCGTGCTCATTGGGAATGATTCCCTCCAGGATGGCTTCACGAATCGCCGTTTTGATCAACCCCACCTCCTTGCTTGGTGGGATACCAAATGTTTCCATAATCTCTTCGCCGGATACCGGAGGCTGCCAGTTACGCAGACGGTCTTTTTCTTCTGTTTCTTTAAGTTTTTTACGTACAAGCTGAAAATTCTCAAGATATCTTTTCACTTTGTCCCTGTTTCCCGAGGTAATGTCGGCTTCACACAACATCATCAGGTCGTCGATATCGTCTCCGGCTTCAAACAACAGCCTTCGCACGGCCGAGTCTGTCACGATATTCTCCGTAAGCGCAATGGGTCGCAGGTGAAGCAGCACCAGCTTTTGCACATATTTCATTTTCTCATTCATGGGAAGCTTCAGCCGCCTGAAGATCCGTGGCACCATCTTTTGGCCCAGAAACTCATGGCCGTGGAATGTCCACCCATGCTCCTTCTCATAACGCTTCGTGGCAGGCTTGGCGATATCGTGCAGGAGTGCAGCCCATCTAAGCCAGAGATCATTGGTGCGTTGAGCCAGGTTGTCAAGTACCTGTATGGTGTGAAAAAAGTTGTCTTTATGCGCCTTTCCATCTACTACTTCCACCCCGTGAAGAGCCTCCAGCTCGGGAAAAAAGTGTGGCAACAGACCAGAGGCCCGCAGCATCTTTAGTCCACGGCCAGGGACTTCAGCAAGCATGATCTTATTAAACTCTTCCATGACACGCTCCATGGAAACGATCTCAATCCTTTGGGCATTTCTTTTAATTGCTTCAAAAGAATCCGGATCTATGTCAAAATCGAGCTGTGTGGCAAAGCGAATGGCACGCATCATCCTCAGGGGGTCATCCGAATAGGTTATGTCGGGATCCAGCGGTGTCCTTATCTTTTTATCACGAAGATCCCGGATGCCATTAAAAGGGTCCAGGAGCTTGCCATGATCCTTTTTATTCAGGCTGATGGCCATGGCGTTGATGGTAAAGTCGCGCCTTCGCATGTCGTCTTCCAGCGTACCATCCTCCACCACAGGCTTTCTGGAGCTAGCTCTGTACGATTCTTTCCGGGCACCGACAAATTCAACCTCCCATGATCCATGCCGAAGCATGGCAGTGCCAAAGTTTTTAAACACCTTGACGTGACCTTTCTTTCCGGTTTTTTCTGCCACGCGCGAAGCCAGCTCAATGCCGCTTCCTGCCACCACCACGTCAATATCCTTAGAGTCCCTGCCCAGAAGCACATCACGAACCCAGCCACCCACAATATACGCAGGTCGCTTCATCTCACCGGCAGCCTCCGCTACAAGACTGATTAACTCCTGGTCCAGACGCCCCTCAAAAGCCTCATGCATCACTTTTTCCCTCATAATAAAACGTATAACTTAGTTCCTGATAATGTGAAGCTCCCCGTCGGTGCCAATTTTTACTATCGTAGATGGCTTGGGGTTCGTTATATTTTGATATTTCGCAGGAACGATGTGGTCGACAGCCTCTTTAATGGGTTCAGCAACATTGCTGTAAGAGAAGGGGCTTGCAGCACCGCTTAAATTGGCCGAAGTAGAGGTAATGGGCTTACCAAAAGTACCAATCAGCTCCTGGCAGAAATCATGCTTGGGGATGCGAATAGCAATAGAACCATCATCACCCGTGACATTTCTGGGAAGGTTACGTGCCTCTGGATAGATAATTGTCAGGGGATCAGTGACACTGGCCAGCAACTCTATGACAATTTCCGGCAAATGAGATACATAACGCTGCAACATATCCATGTCACTAACCAAAATAATGAGAGACTTTTCCTTTACCCGCTCTTTAACCCGATAAACCTTTTCGACAGCTTTCACCCGTGTGGCATCACATCCAATGCCCCAGATCGTATCCGTAGGATATAAAATGGTGCCACACTGTTGCAGCACATTTACTGCCTCTTTTATATCACGTTGTACTGACATAAAAATATTCTTTTTGCTTAAACCTATTCAATTCGCATGCCAAACCTTTACCCGGCAGTCATCATCAGGAGCTGTCATCTGTTTTGGCAGCATGTATCATATGCCGTAGTTTTACATACTTCTGGAAGCACAGAAATGCATCCTGGTAGCTTACCACAAAACCCATATAGCCATGCAGAAAACCGCGTTTTACAATGTAATGCTGAATAAAACGCCAAAAGGTTTTATAAAACACTTTCCAGGGCGAGCAAGTCACGCCCTTTGTAAAAGCTTCCTTTGCTGCAATGGTACTAAAACGGTTAATCGTGTCAAGATGTTCTTCATACGAATCACACATCCAGTGCAGCAAGTCACCTTTTAAACGCGCGACATCTGCATCCTCATGCATAATAACCTTGTCATGAGGGTTGACCCCACCCCATGATCCTCTACGACGATCCCAAAGACGTAACTTCCGATCCGGATAATGGTTTGTATATCGCAACCATTTCCCGCAAAAGCGGTTCATCCGGTTACACACATACCCGTCATGTGTCCAGTTCTCTTTTACCTCCAGGATGGATGCTGCCAGCTCATCGGAAAGGGCTTCATCCGCATCAAGTGAGAGAACATGATCATAACTGGCTTGCTCCAGGGCAAAGTTTTTCTGCTCTATGTACCCCAGGAATGGCTGCTCTATAAATTTTACTCCCAAAGATTTGCATATCTCCGGCGTCCGGTCTGACGACAAGGAATCAACTACTATTACCTCATCACATACATTTTGCAGTGACCGGATACACTGGCCGATGTATTCTTCCTCGTTAAAAGCAATGACAACCCCTGAGATAGGTGGCATAAGAAAACAATTTTACACAAATGTAATGCATTTTGCCTCACGATGCATATCTGACGCAATTTTCCGGGTCATGACAAATGCCTGCCTGGCACATATAATCTTCAGATATGCTTTTAGGCTTCGGATAGCTCAAGGTATATCCGTTTTGAGAGACTGATTAAACCCTTAAACTGCCACCTGATGCTCCCGCAATGCCTGGTTCAGGCTGGTCTTTCTGTCAGTGCTTTCTTTCCTTTTTCCAATGATGAGCGCACAGGGTACATGATAGGTGCCCGCAGGGAATTTTTTAGGTATGCTTCCGGGAATTACTACAGACCTTTTAGGTATACGGCCTTGCATGTCAACTGTTTCTTCTCCGCTCACATCCAGGATTTTCGTGGAAGCAGTGAGTACCACATTGGCGCCAAGCACTGCTTCCTCTTCAATGTACACTCCTTCTACGACAATGCAACGCGAACCAATAAAGCAATGATCTTCTATGATCACCGGCGCGGCCTGAACAGGCTCAAGCACACCGCCAATCCCAACACCTCCACTCAGATGAACGTTTCTGCCTATCTGTGCGCAACTTCCTACAGTAGCCCAGGTGTCAACCATCGTGCCGGAACCAACCCAGGCACCAATGTTAACGTATGAGGGCATCATCACCACACCCTTTTCAAGATACGCACCATGCCGTGCAATCGCATGAGGCACCACCCGGACACCCATTTCCTGGTATCCTTTCTTTAAGGGAATCTTATCATGAAATTCGAAAGGACCCACTTCCATCGTTTGCATCTTCTGCAGGGGAAAATATAACACAACAGCCTTTTTGACCCAGTCATTCACGAGCCACTGACTGCCTTTCTTCTCCGCTACGCGCAAGCTTCCACGGTCAAGCATGGCCACCACTTCTTCAATGCCGGATCGCACATGCTGTTGTGTTAACATGTCCCGGTCATCCCAGGCTGCTTCTATGATGTCTTTCAGTTCCTTATGCATGACATTTCGCTGGATTTTGTGTTGATGCCTGCAAAGATAGGACTATTTTGCCCTGATGCAAAGTCCTCCACTCTGCCAATTGTTGTGTATCTTTGCAAAAAATTCAATGATGGGACGTATATTGGCCATCGATTATGGCAGTAAACGTGTTGGTCTGGCAGTGACGGATGAGATGCAAATGATAGCAGGAGGCCTCACCACCGTGCATTCGAAAGATGTGATCGCATTCCTGAAAGATTACTGCGACAAGGAAGATGTTGAGTGCATTGTCGTAGGCGAGCCATTTGACATGCAAAACAGGGCATCTGATGCTTCCCGCTATATCGACCCCTTTGTCAAGCACCTGCGCAAACAATTTCCGCACATTCCTGTTGAAAGAATGGACGAACGATTCACATCGCAGATGGCCATGCGCGCAATGATTGATGCAGGTCTGAAGAAAAAAGCCAGACAGAATAAAGCCCTTGTGGACACCATCAGCGCCACCATCATCCTCCAGTATTACCTGCAACAAAAAGGAAGCAATAACAGATCATGAGCATAAAACCAATACTCGCTTACGGCGACCCGATATTAAAGAAAAAAGCAGAGCCCATTGATGAGGATCACCCCGGCATCAATGAGCTTATCAACGACATGTGGGACACCATGTATAACGCCCAGGGAGTCGGCCTTGCCGCACCCCAGATCGGAAAAAGCCTGCGCCTCTTTGTCATTGATGCCAATCCCTTCGCAGAAGAAGAACCTGAGCTCAAAGGCTTTAAGAAGGTATTTATTAATGCTGAGATCCTGGAGGAGACAGGCAAAGCCTGGCTTTTCAACGAAGGATGCCTGAGCTTTCCCGAATTACGGGAGGATATCCAACGCAAACCGGAAATAGTTATCAGATACCAGGATGAAAATTTCGAGACCCATGAAGAAAAATTCGATGGTGTTACTGCCCGCATTATTCAGCATGAATATGACCATATTGAAGGCACCTTAATGGTGGATCATTTCTCTCCGCTAAAAAAAACCTTATTACGAAAAAAACTATCAGGCATTTCCAAAGGACAGGTAAGCGTAAGCTATCCCATGAAATTCCCGTTGAGAGGAGGTAAAAGATAAATGTATCACAAACACCGTCTGTCGAATGGTATCCGGCTGATTCACAGGCAAAGCTCCTCCCCGGTATCGCATTGCGGAATGATCATCAATGCGGGGAGCCGGGACGAGCTGCCGGAAGAACAGGGCCTGGCACACTTCATTGAGCACGTTATCTTCAAAGGCACCAAACACAGGAAGTCTTTTCATATTATGAGCCACATGGAAAACGTGGGAGGCGAGATCAATGCGTATACTTCCAAAGAAGAAACCTGCATCTATGGTTCTTTCATGCACCCCTACTATGAACGCTGGTTCGATATCTTATCGGATATTACCTTGCAGTCCACTTTCCCTGAAAAGGAGCTTGTAAAGGAAAAAGATATCGTGATTGATGAGATCAACTCTTACAAAGACACCCCTTCAGAACAAATAATTGATGACTTTGATGAGGTTGTTTTTGACGGGCACCCACTGGGCAGGAATATCCTGGGCACCCCCAACCACCTGGATTCTTTCAGCAGGCAAGATATCTTTGACTTCCTGGACCGGCATTATGTTAGTGAGGAGATAGTGATCTGTTCGGTAGGAAACATCGACTTCACACGCCTTATCTACCTTGCTGAGAAGTATTTTGGGGGGCTGCCGCAAAAAAGCCGTAATCATCAAAGGGAACCCTACCACAACTACCGTCCACAGCATGAAGTCGTCGAACGGCAAAACCACCAGGCCCACTGTATGATAGGAAACCAATCATATAGTTTAAAAAATGACAGAAAAACTGCACTCCTGTTACTTAACAACATCCTTGGCGGCCCGGGTCTGACAGCCAGGCTTAACATGTCGGTACGCGAAAAACACGGATTCTGTTACCATATTGAGAGCATGTATCAGCCTTATTCAGATGGTGGCATTTGGGGCATCTATTTTGGCACAGACCCCGGATATGTAGACAAGACCATGAAACTGGTGCAAAAGGAACTCAGCAGGCTACGCAACAATACCCTGGGCTCCCTGCAGATTAAAAGAGCAAAAAATCAGCTGTGCGGCCAGGTCAACATGGCCCATGAATCCAATCTTACGGAAATGTTATACATCGGGAAAAAAATGCTTCATTTTAATCACAGCGACACCCTGCATGAGATCAACAGACGCATTGA
>SLEW01000174.1 GCA_007124575.1 Bacteroidales bacterium
ACCATGCCTTACGTTTCATCATCGCACGTTAATCAACTTCAACCTTAAAGCCTATTAAACCACGAGATCCTTCAGTTCATTCAGGGCAAGCCTTAACCTTAACCACGGGATCCTTCGCGGAGCCCGCCCTGAAAGGCGTGAATGGGCTCAGGATAAACCTCAACCCATGACAGCAGAACACACACACCCTGAAGATACTCCTGATCAAGATCATGCTGACAACCAGGAAATGTATGAGCATCACCGGTTTGTGGTGGACAAAGGCCAGGGGCTGCAGCGCATTGACAAGTATGTACAGGCGAAAATTGAAGGCATTAGCCGCAACAAGATTCAGAATACTGCCAGGGCAGGTAACATATTGGTAAACGGGGAGCCTGTAAAGCCCAATTATAAAGTGAAGCCCCTGGATGAGATCAGCATTGTGATGGCGCATCCCCCGCGCGAAATTGAGCTCATACCTGAGGATATTCCCATTGAGATAATTTATGAGGATGAACACATCATTGTCATCAATAAAGAGGCAGGCATGGTGGTACACCCCGGCTATGGCAACTATACCGGCACGTTGGTTAATGCGCTGGTATACCATTTTGAGAATCTGCCACACCAGGAAGGCGAGGGGATAAAACCCGGCCTGGTACACCGCATCGATAAAGACACCTCAGGTTTGCTGCTTGTTGCCAAAACGGAATTTGTACAGTCCAGGCTGGCGAAGGCCTTTTTCGACCGTACCATCGACAGGATATATCATGCCCTGGTTTGGGGTGACTTTGAAGAAGATGAAGGAACCATAGAGGGACATATCGGACGCAGTCTGAAAAACAGAAAGGTAATGGATGTTTTTCCCGACGGTTCATACGGAAAGTCGGCTGTTACGCACTACAGGGTGCTTGAGCGTTTTGGATACGTGAGCCTGGTTGAATGCAAGCTGGAAACGGGAAGAACACACCAGATCAGGGCACATTTCAAGTACATTAAACGTCCGCTGTTCAATGATGCTACCTACGGTGGTGATAAAATCATTAAAGGAACAACCTTTACGAAGTACAAGCAATTTGTAAAAAATTGTTTCACCGTTTTACCACGACACGCTTTGCATGCCAGGACGCTGGGTTTCACTCACCCGGCAACGGAAAAATACATGCATTTTGAAGCGCCACTGGCAAGGGACATGCAGCAGGCGATAGAAAAATGGCGAAATTATGCCATACATAAAAAGGAAGATCTCTGAATACAGCAGCCGAAGACTATCGGCTAACTAGTTAAACTCCATTACCACCATATAATCACCTGCTTCTCTATCAAACTTCTCAGTTTGTATGTCTGCCGTGTATTCTTCAGTGGAACCCGGCACAAAACTTTTTTCAAGCATTCCGGATATCGCCGGGGATTGTTCAGGTGATAATTCTGCTTCAAAGGTTTGAATTTCATGGCCCCTGTTTGCTGCATCCTGCAGTTTGACCGATACGGATGATTGAGGAGCATCTATGGTGTTTTCCATTATCCGGCTTTCCTGATCAAATCCACAATCATTCTGATTGCCCGCCAGCATGTCTTCTGTCACTACGATAGTATAACTTACACTTGCACTCGCCTGACCCTGCACATTTTGCACAAAACCTGAAATCAGGAAAAGTGCAAAAAACAGTATTACTGCCCGGGTCTTCATTGTAAAAAATTTTGTCATTTGTTACTTAATAGTACAAATATAACAAATATTTTTTACTTATACAAGTTTTTTAATATTTATTTTACTTTTTATTGCAACTTTATTTTTTATTTTACCTAATCTGTAAACTTTATTTACGTTTTTCTGTGGGTTTAGGTTATTTGTTTTTTCATAAAGCAAAAAAAAGCGGGTTGCATGCCTTTTAAAGCATTTACAAACCGCTTTCAAATACAGAACAACGTATTTTAACGTGTGAGTCCGTATTTTTCGATTTTCGCATTAAGAGTAGGTCTGGTAATACCCAAAACAGAAGCTGCTTTTTGTTTATTCCACTTTACATAAGCAAGAACTCTGGCAATGTGTACCCTCTCAACATCGGCAAGGCTTTCAGGCATTTCCTCGGGAGCATCTGTCTGCTCTGGCTCTGCAACCATTCCTTCTATGTGTATGTTCTTAGCCTCGAGTATATCACCGTGCGATAACAAAATAGCCTGCATTACAACATTTTTCAGTTCCTGTACATTGCCGGGCCAGGTATAAGATTGTAAGATTTTTAATGCTTTGTTTTCAACCTGACTGACCTGCTTGTTTACCTGCGGGCTAAGCTCCTGCATCAAGTGGCGAACCAATTCCGGAATGTCTTCCCGGCGCTCACGAAGAGGGGGGATGTGCAGGGCAAAAACCTTTAGTTTATAATAAAGTTCTTTTAAAAACTTACCCTCATTTATGAATTCATTAATGTCCCGGGTAGTCAAAGATATAATCCTGGGATGCATGTTTGAATTCTTAAACAGCTGATGCTCGAGGTATTCTATTAGCTTCATCTGCATCTGGTAAGACAACATTCCCAATTCATCCAGTATAATACTGCCATGACTCTTTTTGGCGAATTCAGTGGATTTGCTGGCTTCTGCATGCGCCTTCATGTCCCTGAATGCCTTTTCAAGTTGACTTTCATTCAGGTTGTTGCAGTTAAGATGAATAACGGGGGCATCCTGATCATTTCCGGAATGATGAATCAACCTGGCCAGACGCTCCTTCCCGGTACCTGTCTCACCGGAAATAATGACGCCAACATTGGTTTGAGCAAAGCGTCCAACATTCTTAAATATTTCGCGCATGGCAGGTGATCTTCCCACCATTAGGTTTTTATCACGTTTACTTGTGTCTGCATCAGCCTTGTCATCAGGATCCTGATACTCTGCTGCAACAGACCGAATGGCATTGTTAACTGTTTCCAGCAACTCCCTGGGATTAATTGGCTTTTCTATAAAATCAAAAGCTCCGGTCTTCATTGAGCGAATGGTTAAGGAAGCATCTCCATAAGCGGTTAATATGATTACCGGAATTTTATCATCAAATTCCCTGATTTTGTTCAGCACGTCAATACCACTCATGCCTGGCATCTGGTAATCGGAGATCACAATATCCGGCTTTTGGCGCTGCAGTATATCTAACCCGGCAGAACCTTCTTTGGCGGTAAAGACTTCAAATCCCTTTTTCTTCAGGATTCCTTCTGTTAAACGTATCACTACAGGATCATCATCAATAATCAATATTTTTTGCATGTTTAGCCAATTGGTTAATAGCCCAATGTTTTTTGTTCTATATCCTTGAACAAAAGTAAAAATTATTTACGCAATCAAGCTATTTTTTAAACATTTTTATGGTTTTAAGAAATTGGCAAACAAAAACATAGATTATTCAAACAACCCATTAAGAAATATTAAAACCGAAGGTTTAAGCCGGCCATTAAATGCCGTCCTGCCTGTGGGAAATACCCGTCATCAATGGCCATAAGTCCATGATCGCCTACAACTCCCTTATATACCCAGGCATTGGTTTCATATTGCACATCGAACACATTTTTAACCTGCAAAACAAACTCCAGCTCCCTGAACTGTTGAGGTTTGATCACATAGTTCAGGCGCAGGTCATTAATAAAATATGCATCCAGCATACGATCGCTGCTCATGGTATTGTCGATATACTGATCACCCACATACTTGCTTTCAACATGCACATGAAAATTATCAAAAGGCGTAAGTCTGAAGTTACTGGCACCTATCACAGAAGGCGAGAAGGCAATGTCAGTGTCTTCATAGGTGCGTACATCCGTACCTATCCAGTTCCAGTCCTCATCATACTGATCAGAGTGCTCTTCAAACTCAGGAATCTTGTTACGGCTCAGGGTAAGGTTTCCTGACCAGGTCAAAAACGTATTAAATCTGTACCTGCCCTCCATTTCTATGCCCATGCGGTAACTATCTTCAATATTTGTGCGGGAAAAACCACCCACATCATTTATTTCTCCGGTTAATATCAACTGGTTGTCATAGTCCATGAGATATGCGTTTGCACCAAAGCTCGCCCGGGATCTCTGGTACTTATATCCCAATTCGATGTTTCTCAGTGTTTCATGGGTGGGACGGCTTTCAGGTGATGACTCGGTAAAATCCCGCCTTACGGGTTCCCGGTTGCCTATTCCGCCAAACAGGTAGACCGTATGGAGCGGGTTTAGTTCATAATTTATCCCTACTTTGGGGTTAAAGAAATGAAAGACCTCCTTTTGCTGCAATGGCACCACTTCTTCATGCACCCACGCCTGCCCGAGGAAGCTATAGGACACATACCGGTATTGCATGTCAGCAATAGCTGTAATGCCGGGATACAACTCATAGCTGGTTTTCAGGAAGCTGTTAAAGTCTTTCTTAAAACCGTTGTTGTCATAATAGCGATGACGAATGTCTGCATGCTGCGCATGTCTTGCCCAGATGATCTCACCAAAATGGTCACCGTCATATTCGTTGTATCCTCCGCCAAAAATCATCTCCAGCCCGCTGTAATCATTGTAATTTAATGAATAGGTTAAGCCATAGAAGTGATTATCGAGCCACCTTCTCCGCACCAGGTCACTATGGCTTATTTCTTCATCTCCCACTGTTACGCCGGGCAGGTCATACCTGCTAAATGCCTCATCTTCGCGAAACTGCTCATAGTAGCCACGACCACGCGTATAATGCAAAGCGCCGGTAGCTATAAGGCCCGCGGAGATGTTATGGGTGAGATGGAGCTGATAATGGTCTTGCTGGTAGTTATCGGTTTCATTATCATAATACTGAATACTTCCATCCTCGTCCGTATACATTCCTGCCGGGTTAAAAGTACGGTTATGATCCAGTGAGTCGGACGGTACACCATACCAGGCCTGGTAGGTCGATTCCTGCCCTGAGAAAGCCACCCCTTTCACCATGGTGTTCTGCCCATAATAACCTCCCGAGAGATAAAAGGATTTCAGGTCAGCATTTGCACGGTCAACATATCCGTCAGACTCTACCTTGGAAAGCCGGCCGTCAAAAGCCCAGTTGTCATTAATGAGCCCTGTGCCAAAGCTGATCGTATTCTTTAGTGTATTGAAAGACCCGGCGGAGGAGTTTATTTCTGCATAGGTCTGGTCTCTCAGGGTGGTCGACTGCAGGTTAATGGTTGCACCAAAGGCCCCTGCGCCATGTGTGCTGAGACCAACGCCGCGCTGCACCTGCAGGTCATCAACCGAAGATACGATATCCGGCATGTTGACCCACCATACACCGTGAGATTCAGCATCGTTCACCGGTATACCATTGATGGTCACGTTAATTCTGCTCTGGTCGCTTCCGCGGATGTTCATCCAGGTATATCCCACACCTGCACCGGCGTCGGAGCTGGCAACCAGTGACGGGGTGTTGGTGAGAAGCATCGGCAAATCCTGTCCAAGGTTGCGTGGCGCAATGTCTTCCTTTGTGATGTTGGTATAGGTAACCGGCGCACGACCGTCGGCACGCACCGCCGACACGACAACCTCTTCTGTAAGTGCAGCTCGTCGCTGCAATGCTATCTCAACCTGTTTATCCGCATCGAGGGTTACTGTTTTTTCAACCGGCTCAAAGCCCATAAATGTAACTTGTAATGTGTGATCCCCAAGATCAAGGCCTTCCATAACAAACTGGCCATTTCTGTCGGTGAATACGCCCCTGTACGTGTCTTTAATAACCACGTGAGCACCCGGCAGGGTATTCCCTTCTTCGCTGTCGGCCACACGGCCACTGATCACATACTGGCCCGACGCATAAACGGGTAGCATCAGGCAAACAGCCATCAGAACTGCTAATTTTTGCATGATAAAATGAATTAAACTATTAAACAATCAACGGCAAATAGGAGCAGAAAGCCGTCATTTGTTTGCATCCCTTCCCTTCGCCGGCACTACCCGGATCAGGTTCAATGGGTTTGATCTCAGCCCGTTAATTTAGGGCACCCCTATTTGTGAATTGCAATACAAAATTACAAAAAAAAAGCAAGCCGCCCGGTCATAAATGGGATCATAAACACAAAATTTGTATTTTGCATAAAAAAACATGGATATACTTATCATTAACGGTCCAAATCTTAATCTCACAGGCAAACGTGAGCCGGATATATATGGCGATACTCCCTTTGAAACCATTTTAGCGGCTCTCAAAAAAGAGTATCCCGGTATTCGTATAGAATATGTACAAAGTAACGTGGAGGGTGAGATCATCAGCTTTTTGCAGCAAGCTGACGGCATATATGATGGGGTAATATTAAACGCCGGGGGCTACACCCATACCTCGGTAGCCATCGGCGATACCCTGGCCGCAGTGGAAGGGCCAGTGATTGAGGTTCACATGAGCAACATTGACCGGCGCGAGACTTTCAGGAAAATATCTCACATATCGGCTCACTGTGCGGGCAGCATATCCGGATTTGGCCCTGGCAGTTATTTTCTTGCCCTCGAAGCCCTGAAGCGCAGGTCTGAAAATCGTTTTTTCCTCAACAAATAATAGTCGATCACTATGCTTCGGCGATAAAGGAGCGCAGGCAGTTTGTCAGGGACGCTCCTGCTCGCTCTTCTCAGGTGCTTAAAATCCCTGAGAAATGCATACCATGCTTTTGCCACAGCCATGAAGTTTTTGCCCTGACCGGAAAAAAGAAAGCGTGCAGCGGCCAGTTCATCCAGTGCAAGCCTGAAGAATATCAGGGGGTAAAATTTGCGCCCGGGCATATTTTTCGCAAGCATCCACAGGCTGTTTCTGAAGTTCAGATAAGTTTTCCGAGGGCTCGAGGAAGGCAGCGAGCCTCCGCCCAGGTGATAAATGACAGATTGCGGACAATATCTCACACGGAAACCCATGCTTTGCCAGCGCCAGCAAAGGTCTATCTCTTCCATGTGAGCAAAAAACCGGTCGTCAAAGCCCCCGGCCTTATGAAATGCATATGCCCTGACAAACAGGGCTGCTCCACTGGTCCAAAAAAGATCAACGGGATCATCGTATTGTCCCTCATCTTTTTCTACTGTGTTAAACATGCGTCCACGGCAAAAGGGAAAGCCAAACTTATCAAGAAACCCGCCTGCAGCTCCAGCGTGTTCAAAATATGCCGGGTTATTCAGGGAACGGATCTTAGGCTGAACGGCCACCACGCCATGGTCCTCCTCCATTATATCTATGCAGGGTTGCAGCCAACCATCACCAACCTCCATGTCAGAGTTAAGCAAAACATAATATTCCGCATCTACCTGCTCCAAAGCACGGTTATAGCCCCCTGCATATCCATAATTTTTGTCAAGCTGAATCAACCGGATCTGCGGATAATGCTCGCTAAGAAAAACCACTGAATCATCATTGGAGGCATTATCTGCCACAACCAATTGCACGGCTTCAGGAGTATGTGCAACAATGCCCGGCAAAAAACGCTTCAGCAAGTGCTTGCCGTTCCAGTTTAAGATCACTACCGCCGTTTGGGATTTATGCATGCTGTTCATGGGTTTATAACTTCTTAACTGGTTGGTTATCTGGTGTTTATTCTTTCAACAGGACTGCTATTGGCTATTGGCTTTTAGCTTTTGGCTTTCTTGCCAATAGCCAACAGCTAATAGCCAAACCTCAAATCCCGAATCGTAAACTCCCGGGACTTCGCTGGCGCTCAGCTTAATACTATAAACCGCCTTATTTGCTTCTGAAAGATAAGCAATTTATGATAACAGGGATGCCCGGAAATAAAAGATCCCGCCTGTAAACAGACGGGATCAGATAGTTGGCGGGCTTTGCGGAGAGAGAGGGATTCGAACCCCCGGAGGCTGTTACACCTCAACGGTTTTCAAGACCGCCGCAATCGACCACTCTGCCATCTCTCCGGTGCAAAAGTAATAAAAAATTCCAGGAGAAATACAAAAAATCCTGATCGCATGACAGCACACTTAAAATCCGTATTTTTGAGATGGATTTTACCTTTTATCATTTCGTCCTTTTGTCATTTCAGCATTTTGTTGTTTATAACCCATGAAGTCAAACATCTATACCTGCTCCGCCTACTACCTGCTCAGAAAAGAGGTCAAAAAGCGATGGAAGACTTCATTCAAATATGATGCGGAGGCACAAAACCGTTTGGAGGATTTCATCAGCCAGGTGCCTGCAGACAAAGTGTTTGTGCATGTGGCCCTTTCGGCCAGTAAGCTATTCAGTCCGGTACCGGATGGGTATGTCTGGTTAAAGGAGTTGCTTTGCAGTCGTTTTCAAGCAGTCGTAACAAATGCCTTCACCCCTTATGTTCATGAAACCAAAACCTTTGATATAAAACAGGATAAGCCGGTATACGGGGC
>SLEW01000048.1 GCA_007124575.1 Bacteroidales bacterium
ATTACCCTTGATGAAATCGGACGGCGCATTGCCATCGGTGACTTCAAGGAGCTGAATGTGATTGTGAAAGGGGATGTGGATGGCTCAGTGGAAGCATTGAGCGACTCCCTCCTGAAACTTTCAACGGACGAAATCCAGGTAAACATCATTCATAAAGCCGTGGGTCAGATTACAGAAGGTGACGTGCTGCTGGCATCTGCCTCTAATGCGATCATCATCGGTTTCCAGGTGCGACCTTCCATGCCCGCAAGAAAACTGGCAGAGCAGGAACAGATCGACATCCGCCTCTACAGTGTGATTTACAATGCCATCAACGAGCTGAAATCAGCGATGGAAGGTATGCTCTCACCAGAAATTGAAGAGAAGGTGACTGCAAACCTGGAAGTGCGTGATGTATTTAAGATCACTAAGGTCGGCACCATTGCCGGATGTAAAGTACTCGACGGGAAAATCCACAGAAACAGCAATATCCGCCTTATTCGTGATGGCATTGTGGTGTTCACAGGCAACCTGGGCTCACTCAAACGCTTCAAGGACGACGTCAAGGAAGTCCAGTCAGGATATGAGTGCGGCTTGAACATCGAACGTTTTAATGACATCAAAGTCGGAGATGTGATTGAAGCCTTTGAAACAGTTGAGGTCGCCCGTAAGCTTGAATAAAACAAGTGTCCGTGCTTTCAGAACACCTGTAAAAGGCCCTTTTCTGATCGGGGTAACGCGAACCACCCATACATGCTTAATACGTATTGCTGCCTAATCTTTTTAAGATATTGTAGCCATGACAAAACTGAAAATTAACTATCAGCAGGCGATTCCTTTTGTCAGTGAAGAGGAGATCAGGCTTTTCGAAAAGGAGATAAACCTTTACCGGGACCATCTGTATCAGGGGATAGGCAAAGGAAGCGATTTTCTGGGCTGGATTGATCTGCCCGGAAGCATTGACCCGGATCTTATGCATAGGATTGAATCAGATGCCTCTAACATCCGTAAAGAGTCGGATGTGGCAGTCGTTGTTGGAATTGGAGGCTCTTACCTTGGTGCCCGTGCCGTTACCGAAGCGCTTTCAGAAGCCTTTGAAGGTGCTGACGAACCCGGAACGCCTTTGGTGTATGCAGGCCATCACCTGGATGAAGACTATCATCATGCCCTGCTGCGATACCTTCAGGATAAAGATTATTCGGTGATTGTCATCTCCAAATCCGGAACTACCACCGAACCTGCCGTCGCTTTCAGGCTGCTTCGCAAGCAGCTTGAAGAAAAATACGGACGTGAAAAGGCTGCCGGCCGCATATATGCTGTGACCGATGCACAGAAAGGCGCACTCAAACAGCTGGCCGGGGAGCAGGGGTATGCAAGCTATGTGATACCTGATGACGTGGGCGGGCGCTATTCTGTACTTACGCCGGTGGGACTGCTTCCCATTGCGGTGGCGGGTCATGACATCAGATCCCTTTTAACGGGCGCAAAAGACATGGCAGCACATCTGAAAAAGGAAGAAAAGCTGCATGATAACCCCGCCGCACTTTATGCCGTGATACGCAATATGCTTTATAAAAAAGGCCGCACCATGGAGATCCTGGCTGGCTATAAACCCTCCATGCATTACATGATTGAGTGGTGGAAGCAGCTGTTCGGCGAAAGTGAAGGAAAAGAAGGCAAGGGGATATTTCCTGCCGGTGTGAACTTTACCACCGACCTGCACTCCATGGGCCAGTATATCCAGGACGGCATCAAAAACTTCTTCGAAACAGTCATCTCCATAAAGAAAACACAGCACGAAGTTGTCATACCAAATGATCCGGAGAATCTTGACGGGCTTAACTACCTGCAGGGGAAGAGGCTTGGCTTCGTGAATGAAATGGCCTCCCGGGGTACTATGCTGGCTCATGTGGATGGCAGTGTGCCTAACCTGGAAATTGAATTACCCCGACTGAACGCTTATCATCTCGGTGAGCTGATCTATTTCTTTGAGATGGCATGTGCCCTCAGCGGATACATGCTTGGCGTGAACCCCTTTGATCAGCCCGGAGTAGAGGACTATAAACGAAACATGTTTGCTTTACTTGAGAAGCCCGGCTTTGAAGAAGAGACCGCGAGGCTGAAGAAGAGGCTGAAGAAATAGTCCGTAGCGGCAGGTCACAAACCTTTTTGAAGAAATCAGATCATACGCCTATGCTGTGTAACCTGCCACAACCACGGTGATCTCCCCTTTCACAGCCCTTGCACTGAACTTTTCTGTCAGCTCTGACAGTGTGCCTCTGACATGTTCCTCATAAAGCTTGCTTATCTCGCGGGAGACGCATGCCTGGCGTTCTTCACCGAAAATTTTCTTAAAAGAAACCAGGGTTTTAAGCAGGCGATGTGGTGATTCGTAGAAAACCATGGTTCGGGTTTCTCCGGCAAGAGAGTTAAGGCGTGTTTGCCGGCCCTTTTTATGTGGGAGGAAGCCTTCGAAACAAAACCGATCGCAAGGGATGCCACTGGCAACAAGGGCAGGAAGGAGTGCAGCTGCGCCAGGCAGTGCTTCCACATGCAGATCATGTTTGACACACTCCCGCACAAGAAGAAAACCTGCATCGGAAATGCCCGGCATGCCGGCATCACTGACAAGTGCCAGCTTACTCCCTGATTGCATCCTTTTCACCATCCCTTCAAGCACATGATGTTCGTTGTGCTGATGATATGACATCATGGGGGTGTTGATGTCATAATGCTTTAACAGCTTACCTGTCACGCGTGTATCCTCTGTCAGCACGTGATCAGCCTCCCGGAGCACGCGTATGGCCCTGAAGGTCATGTCGTCAAGGTTGCCGATAGGCGTGGGTACTATATATAATCCAGACATGCTGTCCTGTTTTTTAATTCATGAACGCAAATGCAAGAAATTGGCTATCCATGACCCTGGCACATCCGCCGGAGAACGTTATCTGATGTATCTTCTCTGAATGAGTGTGGCCAGCTTTTCAATGGTGTCGGCCGACCTGCTGGCATCCCAGGCATATTCCATCCCTAAGGAGTTAAGGTAATCAAAAGCCTTTTGTGCATCCTCCATGCTATTCAGCCTGGCTACGGCATCATTGTAAGCCTGGATGTTTCCATCAAAAAGCTCATTGATGAACAGGAATTTTTCATTCACGCCAATCACCTCCTTCAGGTCAGAAATGGGCTGCTGCTGCATCCTCTCCCCAATGCTTTTATCCTCTTTGTCAAATGAGATCTTTTTGTGAATGCTGTCATCTTCCTCTTTCAGGTAGGCATCGCCAATGGTGCGGTCGCTGTATTCTGAAAGGATGTCAATGACAGCCTTGTTGCCGTTGTTCTTACCAGGCTTTGGCTGGTCATTATCGGGTTCTGCCTTTTTTTGAAACTCGTTTTTTGGGACGGGTTCCGGTTCAGATGTTGGAGTTTGCGCCTCACGGTGTTCAGGCTCCGGGGCAGGGGGGGGGTCCGGCGTGGGAGGCGTAGATGCTGGGGTTTTGGGTGCGGGTTTTGGCGGCACAGTCCTGGTGTCTTCATCCTGGGCTGGCTTCTCCCGCGTATGAGCTACATCTGTGCCTTCCTGAACCGGCGATTCACTGTCAGCAGGCTCTTGTTCTGCTTTCCGGGGTAAATTTTCGCGGGCTCCGGGATATGTTGCCATCAATGTGCGTAACATCTCCAGCCTCCTGTAGAGGTGGCGGACATCATCCTGAACCAGGTCAATGTCAAGCAAATAATCGCCGTCAAAATTTTTCTTGTTGATGTCAAGGGTCCTTGTAACAATATCATCCAGCAACTGGTTGATCTCCTGCATGATCTCCTGTGGCTTCATAGAGTATCCAATAAATAATACAATTCTTTTATCTGAATTAAAAAACGGTGTAAAGTTATTGTTTATTTTTGTGACAGGCAGGCATTTTATTTTTGACCATGCTGCATCTGAATACTGTATTAACAGATTTAATTACAAAGTGCTGACAACCCATGTTTTTGGAAAACGATGTGGAACGGCCAGACGGCCGCGGATGGATTGAGGTGATCTGTGGAGGCATGTTCTCCGGCAAAACAGAAGAATTGATCCGGCGGCTGAAACGTGCCAGGATCGCAAAGCTTAACGTGGAAATTTTTAAGCCCGGGGTAGATACACGATATGATGAAGAGAAAGTGGTGTCTCACGACGAGAATGAGATCATGTCTACGCCAGTACCTGCTTCGGCTAATATATTGCTCATGGCCAACGAGATGGATGTAGTAGGCATTGATGAAGCCCAGTTTTTTGATGCCGAACTGCCTAATGTGTGTAATCAGCTGGCTGATGCCGGGATCAGGGTTATCGTGGCAGGCCTTGATATGGATTTTTCCGGAAAACCTTTCGGCCCCATGCCCGCCTTGCTGGCATCAGCCGAATACATAACGAAGGTGCATGCTATCTGTGTAAGATGTGGCAACCTGGCACAGTATTCGAATCGTACCGTAGCTGATAAGAACCTTGTCCTGCTGGGTGAAACAGACGCGTATGAGCCGCTTTGCAGAGGTTGCTTTGCCAAAGCAAAGACTGCACGCCTATGACTTGTCATCCAGCTTTAATACAGCCATGAAAGCCTGCTGTGGCACTTCCACATTGCCCACCTGGCGCATGCGTTTCTTGCCCTTCTTTTGTTTTTCCAGGAGTTTTCTTTTTCGTGTGATGTCGCCACCATAACATTTGGCTGTTACATCCTTGCGAAGTGCTTTCACCGTTTCCCGTGCAATGATCTTGGATCCGATCCCTGCCTGGATGGCAATGTCATACTGTTGCCTGGGAATGAGTTCTTTCAGCTTCAGGCAGATGCGTTTGCCGAAGTCGTAGGCGTTTTCGCGGTGAATAAGGGCTGACAGGGCATCCACATAATCCCCGTTCAGCAGAATGTCCAGCTTGATCAGGTTTGAAGGCTTATACCCAATTGGATAATAATCAAAAGAGGCAAAGCCACGTGAAATGGTTTTCAGCTTGTCGTAAAAGTCGAATACAATTTCCGCCAGGGGCATCTCGAAGCTCAGTTCAACTCTGTCGGTGGTCAGGTAAACCTGGTTTTTGACCATTCCCCGTTTTTCGAGGCATAGAGACATTACGGAGCCTACAAAGTCGGATTTGGTGATGATCTGTGCAGCTATGTATGGCTCTTCAATAGACTCCAGTTCATTAGGCCCGGGCAGGTCGGAAGGATTGTTCACGATTTTCTTTTCCCCTTGCTTTGTATAGGCGTGGTACGAAACGTTGGGTACGGTGTTGATCACGGTCATGTCGAACTCCCGCTCCAGCCGCTCCTGTACGATCTCCATGTGCAGCATCCCCAGAAATCCGCAACGGAAGCCGAAACCGAGTGCTGCAGATGATTCAGGCTCATAGGTGAGCGAGGCATCGTTGAGCTGGAGCTTTTCCATGGCCGTGCGCAGCTCTTCAAAGTCGTCTGTGTCTACCGGGTAGATACCGGCAAAAACCATAGGCTTTACGTTTTCGAAACCCTTTACCGGCTCACTGGTCGGATTTTTTACGTGGGTGATGGTGTCACCTACTTTTACCTCCCTTGCATCTTTGATGCCTGAAATGATATAGCCTACATCACCGGCTGAAATCTCTTTGCGGGGGTGCTGGGCAATCTTTAAAACGCCTACCTCATCCGCGTGATATTGCTTTTTGGTGTTCATGAACTGCACATGATCATACTGCCTGATCTTGCCATCATATACCCTGAAATAGGCTACCACACCCCGAAAAGGATTATATATGCTGTCAAAGATCAGCGCCTTCAATGGGGCTTCAGGTTCCCCAACGGGTGCCGGAACACGTTCAATGATGGCTTTCAGAATGTCTTCTATGCCAAAACCCATTTTTCCGCTGGCAGGAATTACCTCCTCAGGGTCACATCCGATGAGGTCTACTATTTCGTCCGCTACCTCTTCTGGCATTGCCCCGGGCAGATCCATCTTGTTTAATACCGGAATAATCACCAGGTCGTGATCAAGGGCAAGATACAGGTTGGAAATGGTTTGGGCTTCAATGCCCTGCGAGGCATCCACGATAAGCAGAGCTCCTTCGCAGGCAGCGATTGATCGCGACACCTCATAACTGAAGTCTACGTGCCCGGGCGTGTCAATGAGGTTTAATTTGTAAGTTTCTCCCTCGTACGGATAGTCCATCTGTATGGCATGGCTTTTTATCGTGATGCCACGCTCACGCTCCAGGTCCATGCTGTCAAGCATCTGGTCCTGAAAATCCCGATCAGTGATGGTATTGGTCATCTGAAGCAGGCGGTCAGCCAGCGTGCTCTTGCCGTGGTCAATATGGGCAATGATGCAAAAGTTGCGGATGTTTTTCATAGCCTGCAAAAGTACAATTAAAAACGATAATTTTTACCATTTTACTTGACTTTTCGACGGGTAAAAACCGGGTACATGCGTATTTTTATTTAATTTTGATGCCACATTAGAAAATAATAATGAACCCTTTGCCGTATTGCTTGTATGTTTGCCATGTCAGGCGCCATTCAATTAACATAAGCTGCTGATTATGACCTGTAAAATTCTGTTAACCACCCCGGTTTTTATGCTGATCCTGGCTGTCAGTACTTTCGCAGACATCAATTTTCCTATTGATGTACACGACGGGCAAACGGTGGAAACATGTTCCGGCAACTTCACAGACAGCAGCGGAGGGGACACCCTAAGCCACTACAGTCCGGGTGAGGTGCACACGATCACCTTTACCAGCTCCGAAGAGAATAATACGCATGTGCAAATGACATTTGAGTTCTTTAGCCTTGGCCTGCATGATACCCTGTATGTCTATGATGGTGCTGATGAGCAGGCACCTCTGCTAACGGCTGCAACTTATCAATCCCTGCATGGCGAAACCCTTTATGCTTCAACCGGGAGCCTCCATTTTCGTTTTGTTTCTTCTGACTTCGACCCGGATGATCCGGATGATGTGGCAGACCGGCTTGGATGGTTTGCCCCCATTTCCTGCTCCAGCCTCTGTGACTTGTTTGTGGTCACAATCAATCCCCTGGATGGCTTAACGCAGTGCCCGGAAGACCCGGAGCCAGTCTCATTTGAAGCATCTGCCGGATACATGGCCGACAACGTGGATTATGATCCGGGGCTTATTGAATACTCCTGGATCATTGACGAGCAAAGCCTCCAGGGTCAGGAGGTCAGCTACCTCTTTGAAGAACCGGGCGCATATACCATACGTGTAGTTGCCTGGGATCCCCTCAATGAATGTGAAGCCGGAGCCTATGAGGTACACCTGGTAGCCACCATTCCCCATTTTACTGGTACCAATATTTCCGTCGACAGCGCTTGTGCGGAGGAGCTCTTTACGCTTTATGGAATAGGGAATGCCGTGCCCTGGACAGGATTTCCTATTTCTGTTGACGAAGATGAGCCTGTGTTGATAGGCCTGGATGATGCCTATCTTTATCAATCCAGCCTGGAGTTTGACGTGTTTGCCGAAGGTGCCGAGGTCCTTTCAGAAGATGATTTCAACAGGGTATGCGTTTTCATTGAACATGTGGATCAGTCTCAGATCAAGGTGGAGCTTGAGTCTCCACAGGGAGATGTGGTGTTGCTTAAAGATCCGGGTGGCCCATCTGCAAACCTGGGAGAACCCGTGGTATGGGAGGATGATGTTCCAGGAACACCCTATGAATACTGCTTCTCTCCATTACCCCAATTTGGCACAATGGATGAAACCACACCACAATTCCATGAATATACAGACAATGCAGGCAACTACTATTTCAATGCTGCCTACATGCCCCCTGGAAACTATACCCCGGAAGAGAGCCTGAATGGTTTTGCCGGCAGCACGCTAAATGGCGAATGGACAATTCGTGTGGAAGATCATACCATTGGGGAGGGACAAACGGGCCATGTGTTTGGCTGGAGCTTGCTTTTTGATGACCATTTTTACCCTGACTCCCTGATTTTTATACCGGAAATTGTTGATGGCCAATGGTATCAGGATGGAAACGCCATAGATACAAACATTGACGATCAGGGCAATTTTATTGCCAATATGAGCCTGGATACAGCGGGCGATTATGACTTTCTTTTTGAGATCACGGACAACTTTGGCTGCCAGTACGATACCACGCTAACCGTGCAGATCCTGCCCCTGCCCGAGGCTGAAATAGAATCTGAGCTGGAGATTCCTATCTGTGAAGGTGACTCCACTTTGCTTACCGTACATCCTCTCAACCACGATGGGTTTGAATGGAAATATCAATGGCAGATTGGCGGCGTAGA
>SLEW01000019.1 GCA_007124575.1 Bacteroidales bacterium
GAACGCCCTGAAAGGGCAATTCAGTTCAGCCCAGTGGCAACGCCCTGGGTAAACAGGATACAACCCCCACCAGCGCCCTGAAGATAGGGGCAGCTTAAAAATAACCACATGCAATTGACCTGTCCTTACAGGGCGGGTGTGTGGGGGCGGATTTATTACCTAAGGCGTTGCCTTGGGCTAAGGTAAATTGCCCTTTCAGGGCGAAGAGATCCGTGGGCGGAAATCCTTGTAACCCACATTCACAAAGACCTAAAAAACAGCTAACAACGAAAATATAAACAGATGAAAACCACCGTATTCAAGGAAAAGCATGAAGAGATGGGTGCCAAAATGGTACCATTTGCAGGATTTTACATGCCCGTACAGTTCGAAGGCGTGAACGTGGAACACGAAACCGTGCGCAACGCCCTGGGAGTGTTTGATGTCTCACACATGGGCGAAATATGGGTGGAAGGCCCCAAGGCATTCGACCTGGTGCAGTGGGTAAGCTCTAACGATGCATCAGTCTTAACAGATGGAAAGGTGCAATACACCTGCTTCCCAAATGATAAGGGAGGTATCGTGGACGATTTCCTCGTTTACCGTTTTAATGCGGAAAAATACTTGTTGGTAGTGAACGCTTCCAATATTGAGAAAGACTGGGAGTGGCTCAACAAGCAAAACGAAAAGATTGGTGCCAACCTGCATAACGCCTCGGATGACATTGCCCAGCTGGCGGTTCAGGGTCCGTTGGCCATGAAAGCCATGCAGAAGCTCACCGATGAAGCCGTGGAAGACATGCCATTTTTTACCTTTAAGGTGATCCGCTTTGCAGATGCGGATGATGTGATTTTTTCCAATACCGGATATACGGGATCAGGAGGCTGCGAAATCTATTTCGACAAGAAAGATGGCATGAAGATCTATGAGGCTGTGCTTGAGGCGGGCAAGGAATACGGTATCAAACCCATAGGTCTGGCTGCGCGCGACACCCTGCGATTAGAAGCCGGCCTTTTGCTGTATGGCAATGACATCGACGAGACCACCTCCCCCATCGAAGCTGGTTTGGGATGGGCCACCAAATTTACCGAGGAAAAAGATTTTGTGAACAAGGAGGAACTGCTGAAACAAAAAACAGAAGGGATCACCCGACGCCTGGCTGGTTTTGAAATGCTCGAAAAAGGCATCCCCCGAAAGGGATATCCCATTAAAGATGCCGAAGGCAATACCATCGGAGAAGTTACCTCAGGTACGATGTCGCCCACACTTAAAAAGCCCATTGGCATGGGCTACATCAAAAAGCCCTTCAACAAGGCCGACACGGAAATCTATATTGAAGTGCGCAAAAAACTACTCAAAGCGAAAGTGGTGAAGCTGCCATTCTATAAAAAAGAGAAATAGTTTTAGGTTTGTAGGGACAGGGCTTGGCCTGTCCGGAGTTTGAAGTTTGCTGTTGCCCTGACTTTTTGACCTTTCGACCTTTAGACTTTTTTGCCTATGTATAGTGAATCCGGTGATTACAGTGTGAGCGTTTGTTATTCGCCTCTCTCCTGGCATTTATTTACGCCGGAAGAGGCTGTGGTAATCGTGGCCGACGTGTTCCGGGCCACCACGGCGATGTGTGCCGCATTTGACAACCAGGTGAAGGCCATCATCCCGCTGGAGACCATCGCTGAAAGCGAGGATTACAAGGCCCGTGGATATATTTGTGCCGGTGAACGGGATGGAAGAACACTCGATTGTGCAGATTTTGGCAACTCTCCTTATAACTTCATGGATCCTGCTTTGCGCGGAAAAGTCCTGACGATGAACACCACCAATGGTACCCGGGCCATCAGAATGGCTTCAGCAGGCAATAACGTTGTGTTGATTGGTGCCCTTACAAACCTTTCGGCCGTTTGCGCCCATGCCGTTGCGCTTAAAAAGGACGTAGTCATCCTCTGTGCGGGTTGGAAAGACCGCTTCAGTATGGAAGACTCCCTGTTTGCCGGAGCTGCCGTGCAAAAAATCATCGAATCGGGTCAGGGAAAGTTTCATACCACCTGCGATTCAGCCATTGCTGCCGCTGACCTATGGACGCTTGCTTCCCCTGATCCCGTGGCATATATCCAGAAAGCCGCACACCGGCATCGCCTGCGAAAACTCGGCCTGGATGATATCATTGAATACAGCCTCACCCCCGACTCCACCTCCGTCGTCCCCATCTATCACAACGACCGCTTAATCAACAAAGACGACATTTAAGCTATTTTAAACACAATATACTTGTATTTTATTTTAATTTAGTGTTAATTTGCTTGATATTATAAGCATGAAGCATTACCTGATCTGTTTTTCCACCAGAAATACTTTGTGAACCTTTGTGTCTTTGAGCCTTTGTGGCAGTCACTTTTTATTTGCCACAAAGAAATAACCGGCAACCGCCTTGGCTTTCTGATCAACTTTAATGTGGCTAAGATGAAAAGTGGCATTCGAAGGTTTATTGTTTAAACTTAGGCTTTCCAGTGCCCAGTGACCAACTTCAACCCCATTCCACCATGAAACAACCGATCTGCACGATCCTGGTTCTCTTAGTCCTTCTGATGACCCAAGCCGAGCACGTTTATCCCTTTGGTTTTCACGCCCACCGGAAAATAAACCGGATGGCCGTATTCATTTTGCCACCAGAGATGATAGGCCTTTATAAAACCCATATCGAATTCATTTCTGAACGGTCTATAGACCCGGATCGCAGGGCTCACGCTGTGGAAGGCGAGGCACCAAGGCATTACATCGACATCGACCATTTTGGAGAAGATCCGTTTGAGGTGATGCCCCGAAACTGGGATGAAGCCGTGGAAAAGTTCACGGAAGACACCCTGATGCAGTACGGAGTGCTTCCCTGGCATATCCACGTGATGATGGGCAGGCTTACCCGCGCTTTCCGAAACAATGACATGGATGATATCCTTTTGCAGTCGGCGCATATCGGCCATTACATTGCCGATGCCTGCACCCCCCTCCATACCACAAAACATTACAATGGGAGAACACCCGATGAGCGCGGCATTCATGCTTTTTGGGAGAGCAGGTTGCCGGAGCTTTATGCCGGTGAGTATGATTATTTCACCGGACGTGCTTCTTATGTGCCTGATCCCCTTGAACGGGCATGGGAACTGGTAGAAATCAGTCACCTTAAAGTAGACACGGTGTATTTAATTTTTGACAGTTTACGGAAACATATGCCTGCTGACCTGATGTATTCCCACGAAACACGTGGACAAGCCATTAACAGAGTTTATTCGAGGGATTTTTCCAGGGCCTTTCATGATGGCATGCAAAGCATGGTGGAGCGGCAAATGCAATTGGCAGTTCAGGCTGTTGGCGATTTCTGGTTTACCGCATGGGTGAATGCCGGCCAGCCTGAGCTGGAGCCTTTGCATGGAAGAAGCATCAGTCAGCGATTGCGAAATTTGCTGCGCCAGGAAGAAAAATCCTGGAGTGAAGCAGAAACAGGTGCAGCCAGATATGAAGCGGAGTAAAAAGACATAAGCGTTATCTGTGCCTTAACATAAAATTAATTTTCACAACATCGTGAAATGCCTTATCTTAGACAACAGAAAAATCCCAGCTATTAGATAAGATATACAATGGCATACATACAATTTGATAAAACCCAGTTGGTTAACCTGGAATATGCGCTCAGTAGGGAAATGGTCAGATCAAACCTTTCGGGCGCTTTCTCATGTACCACCATTATTGGCTGCAATACCCGAAAATATCACGGTTTGCTCATTACCAAACAACCACAGCTGGATGGCGATCATCACGTGCTTCTCTCACAGGTCGACGAAACAGTCATCCAGCATGATGCAGAATTTAACCTGGGTGTTAACAAGTTTCCGGATCGTTTTCACCCCAAGGGTCATAAGTATATCAGGGATTTTTCTGCAGATCTTCTGCCCGTCGTCACCTACCGTGTAGGCGGTGTTCGTCTGACTAAGGAAACCATGTTTGTTTCGGATAAAGACATGGTAATGATCCGGTATACCCTGGTAGAGGCGAGGTCACCCACCCGCCTTCGTCTTATGCCTTTCCTTGCTTTCCGCAATATACACGAACTCAGTAAGGAAAATGCCTATCATGATACCCGCCATGTTGAGATCCCCTCTGGGGTAAAGGTACGCATGTATGATGGCTACCCATGGCTCCACATGCAGGTTTCCGGCAGTCAGGCCGTCTATACACATAAACCCGGATGGCATCATAACCTGCATTACTTCCATGAGGAAGAGAGAGGATATGAGACACTTGAGGATCTGCTGGTTCCCGGAACTTTTGAAACGGAGATAAAGAAAAATGAAAGCATCATATTTTCGATAGGTACGCAAGAGGCAGATCCTGGGTCCCTTCATCGGATTTTTGACAGTGAAATACGGAAACGGACACCCCGGAACTCATTTCATAACAGTTTGCAGAACGCTGCCTCACAGTTTTTTGTAGTAGAAGACAATCAGGCTTCCCTCGTAGCCGGATTCCCCTGGATTTCTTACTCCGGTCGCTATTCTTTCATTGCCTTGCCAGGGCTGAATCAAGCAGCTCCGAAACGGGGTATTTGTAAAGATGTCATAGACCACATGGTGGCCCGGATGCAGGGAGCGTTGTTTCCTGAGTCTTACCTGAGAAACCAGGTCGTTTTTGATGCTGCTGATACTTCCCTGTGGTTTTTTCATTCACTTCAGTATTGCATGGCCAACACAACCAGGCAGGCAGTATGGAAGAATTATGGCCAGGTCATGAAGAGGATTCTGGACGGGTATGCCAAAGGCCTGGACATAGGCGTCAGCCTTCAGGATAACGGTTTGCTGCACATCACCCCGGCAGCTGATGCCCTGACGTGGATGAATGCCAGATCTGATGGTCGCTGCCATACGCCGCGTTCTGGTTATGTAGTGGAAGTCAATGCTTTGTGGTATAATGCCCTCAAATACACTCTTTTTTTAGCGGAAGCATCTGATGATCAGGATTTTATTCAACACTGGAATCCCATTACAGAAAAAGCACATAAAGCTTTTAACAACGTTTTCTGGAATGATCAGGCAGGCTATCTGGCTGATTACGTGCTTGACGGTGTGCCGTATATGCAGGTGCGACCCAACCAGGTGATCGCTGCCGGACTCAAACATACGCCACTGGATAAATTTCAGCTCAAATCAATTCTCGATGTTGCCACACATGAGCTGCTGACACCCCGTGGGTTACGTACATTGTCCCCACAGGATCCTGACTACAAAGGCCGGTACCACGGGGACGCCTGGGCGCGTGATGCAGCTTACCATCAAGGTACTGTATGGCTATGGCCACTGGGATTTTATGCCAGTGCATGGAAAAAAGTATATGGGGCAGACGGGATGGATCCCATCAAAAAACTTTATGAAGGACTGGAGCCATGCCTCACAGAAGCCGGTGTTGGCACCCTGTCGGAGATCTATGAGGGAGATCCCCCGCATCACGCGCGCGGTGCTATCTCCTTTGCCCCCAGCCTGGGCGAAACCCTGCGCATCCAGTCACTCATCACCAAAAAGGGAAAGCCATGAAGGTACTGATGTTCGGGTGGGAATTTCCCCCACACATTTCCGGAGGACTGGGTACAGCCTGCTATGGGTTAACAAAAGCCATGCTTAAGGCTGATATGGATATCCTTTTTGTTGTACCCAGGCTATATGGTGATGAGCCGGCCGGGAGTATGCAGCTGATCAGTGCTTCAGGCGTGGAGGTGGATCCCGGAGATGAAGTCTTTCAGTCTGAAGGAGGTAAAATCAGCCTGTTTGAGATCGATTCCACCCTCCTGCCCTATACCACGGAAGAGGAGTACCTCGACCTGGTTAAACAGCTGGAAACGGTTGACCAGGTCAGCAAGATCAAATGGGACTCCAGGACCTATTCCTTTTCAGGCGGATATGGAAAAAACCTGATGGAAGAGGTCAAAAGATACGCCATCGTGGCATCAAATATTGCCAAAGCACATGACTTTGACATCATCCACGCCCACGACTGGCTCACCTACCTGGCTGGTATTGAGGCACGAAAAATAAGTGGCAAACCCCTGGTAGTGCACATGCATGCCACGGAGTTTGACCGTTCGGGTGAAAATATGAACCCTTCGGTATTTGCCATTGAAAAAACGGGTATGCAGGCGGCCGACAAGGTGGTGGCTGTGAGTCATCTGACGCGGGACACCGTGATCAAAAAGCATGACATCGACCCGGAGAAAGTGATTACCGTGCATAATGGTGTGGAGCCCTTCGAAAACAAATCGCTGGTAGAAGTTAAAAAACACTTTCCTGAAAAGATTGTAACTTTTTTGGGAAGGATTACTTACCAAAAAGGTCCTGAGTATTTTATTGAGGCCGCGTATAAGGTATTGCAGCGGGATGACAACGTGCGATTTGTGATGGCCGGCAGTGGAGACATGTTGCCGCGCATGATCCGGAGGGTTGCTGAGCTGGGCATGGGCGCGAGGTTTCATTTTACCGGTTTTTTACGTGGTCCGGATGTAGACCGGATGTATGGCATGAGCGACGCTTACGTCATGCCTTCCGTTTCTGAACCTTTTGGTATCTCACCGCTGGAGGCGATGCGATCGAATGTACCCGTAATCATCTCCAGGCAGTCGGGGGTTTCTGAAGTGCTGAAACATGCACTGAAAGTGGATTACTGGGACATCGACGGAATGGCCGATGCCATTTATGGCACCCTGAATTATCCGGGCTTGATGAACATGTTTAAAAAACACGGAAAAAAGGAAGTAGAAGGAATCAAATGGGATCAGGCTGCATACAAGCTGAAACAGATATACCAAAACATGCTGCATGTCTGATGCAGCTTACTACTTAATAAAATATTGTTGCCATGAAGAACATATGCCTCTACTTCCAGGTTCATCAGCCTTATCGTTTGGCCACGTATCGGTTTTTTGACATCGGTGATCACGACCGGTATTTTGATGATCACGCCAACCGTTTCATCATGCAGCAAGTCGCTGAGAAGTGTTATTTGCCTGCGAATGATGTGTTGCTTTCACTGATAGACAGGTACGGGGATGACTTCAAAGTGGCTTTCAGCATTTCCGGTATGGCATTGGAGCAGTTTAAGGCATATGCGCCCAAGGTGATAGAAAGCTTTCAGAAGCTTGCCAGCACCGGTGCCATAGAGTTTCTTGCCGAGACCTGGGCGCACTCGCTTGCCTCCTTAAAAAGCAAAAAAGAGTTTGAAGCGCAGGTATCCCTTCACAAGCAAGCCATCTGGGAACTTTTCGGACAAAAGACCGTCACCTTCCGGAATACCGAGCTGATCTATTCCAATGACATAGCGAAGATGGTATTTGACCAGGGTTATAAAACCATGCTTACCGAAGGTGCCAAACATATCCTGGGATGGAGAAGTCCCAATAAACTATATGCCAGTGCCAAGGTACCCGGACTGCGACTTTTGTTAAAGAATTTCAGGCTTTCCGACGACATTGCTTTCCGGTTTTCGAACAGAGATTGGAACGAATGGCCGCTAACAGCCGAAAAATTTGTTTCGTGGTTTCAACAGGCCGCACCAGGTGATGAAGTGATCAATTTGTTCATGGATTACGAAACTTTCGGTGAGCATCAATGGAAGGAGACCGGAATATTCGACTTCCTGGAAGCTTTTCCTGCCCTCGCCATTGAGCAGGCTGGGATGCGCTTTAAAACCCCGGGTATGCTGGCTGAAGAATTAAAGCCTGAAACAGAACTGGATGTCCCCTACCCCATCTCCTGGGCCGATGAGGAGCGCGACCTTACCGCCTGGCTTGGCAATGAGCTTCAGGATGAGGCTTTCGAAAAACTCTATCAACTCGAAAAGGACGTTTACCATACCGGTGATGAGAAACTCCTGCGCACCTGGCGCCTGCTGCAAACAAGCGATCACTTTTATTACATGTGTACCAAGTGGTTCTCCGATGGCGACGTCCATAAGTATTTCAATCCATACAACTCCCCCTATGATGCTTTCATTCACTATATGAACGTGTTGTCAGATTTTACCATCCGTGTGAAGATACCTTCGCCAGCCAGGTAAAACCCCTTTTGTTAAGCTTTTGTAATTTTCTTGCCAAACCCATACTTCTCTCCGTACGTTTTCTTAACTTTACCATAGAAATTCAAACAAATCCATTAGATACAAACCATAAAACGCATTGATGTATGAAAATATTTACATTTACAAGAGCATTAGGGGCATTTGCCATCCTATTCTTATTCAGCATGCCGGC
>SLEW01000068.1 GCA_007124575.1 Bacteroidales bacterium
AGCCTGGAGCGGATCAGGGCTGTTTCAGGCTTCATGAAAAAGATGGGCTTTTCCGGCACCTCATTATTCAGCTCCTCG
Source organism: Bacteroidales bacterium (assembly GCA_007124575.1). Lineage (GTDB taxonomy): Bacteria > Bacteroidota > Bacteroidia > Bacteroidales > UBA7960 > PUPG01. The sequence goes on from SLEW01000068.1 coordinate 79, forward strand.
GCATGCTTTACATAATTTCGGCCGATACAAATGATTTTCATAGGGATAGCGGCTTTATGTTAATGAACACAGATGACGCGGGTGCTTCGCAACGTCATCCGCGTTTAATTTTATGACTGTCCAATGAAGATATAATTTTAAAGGTCTTTGATGATCTTGTTCCCCTTGTCGTAGCCCCTCAGGATCACTGACTGGATCACGTTTTTTGTAGACAGAGGAAAGTCAGCCTTCATCATCCAGTCAAAATACTGGGGTTCCTTTTTAAAGACATCCTCCACCTTCTGGTTTTTGTGCTTGCCGAACTTAAAGATTTCTTTACCCTCTTTATTTAAGCCGATATGTCCTACCAGGTCTGCGTTATAATGGTTGTAGGAAAACTCATACAGGGCTTGTACGTCGTTTTTTATTGGCTTGGTGATGCGGCCGTCGCGGTCTTCATATTCCATGCCATGATAGCGCTCGATCTGTGCCAGCAGGATCTCATAGGTTGCTTTGGTGTCGGCCTCGGCGGCATGAGCATCTACAAGGTCTTTCCCGCAATAAAACCTATAGGCCGCCTTGAGCGTGCGTGGCTCCATCTTATGGAAAATATTCTGAACATCAACCAGCCGCCTTTTCTTAACATCAAACTGGATTTTGCAACGGAGAAACTCCTCGATGAGCATGGGAACATCAAACTTGTTGGAGTTGTATCCGGCAAGGTCGCAATTGTGAAAGAATTTTTCGAGTTTGGGTGCCAGCTCAGAAAACGTTGGCTTATCGGCCACATCTTCATCGGTGATGCCGTGTATCTCAATGACTTCTTTGGGGATGGGCATGCCAGGGTTCACCAGGTGTGTCATGGTCTCGGTGCTGCCATCAGGCATGACCTTGTAAATGCTGATTTCTACGATGCGATCCCTGACGACGTTGGTGCCGGTGGTCTCGAGGTCAAAGAAGGCAAGCGGGCGGGTAAGGTTTAATTGCATCTGGTCTGTGTATTTGATAAAAAACTTACACCAGAGGAGTGTCTGCCCCTCTGGTGCAATACTATTTCTGCAAATTTACATAAAAATATGTTCAGCTGTCTGCTAAATATGCTGACTTGTATCGAAATTTTCCAGGTATTCGGCCACACGTTGCAGAAACATACCGCCCAGGGCACCATCTACGATCCGGTGGTCACAAGCCAGGGAGAGATCCATCATGTGGCGTATGCCTATGGTGTCACCTTCAGGTGTTTCAACCACCACGGGCTTTTTCTGGATCAGGCCAACGCCCAGGATGCCTACCTGGGGCTGATTGATAATGGGGGTTCCCATGGTGGCACCAAAGGTACCAAAGTTGGTCAGGGTAAACGTGCCGCCCTGAATCTCGTCGGGCTTCAGTTTGTTGGCACGTGCCCTGTCAGCCAGGTCATTCACTTCCTTGGCCAGGCCAAGCAGGTTTTTATGATCCGCATTTTTTACAACGGGCACAATGAGATTGCCCCCGGGTAATGCTGCTGCCATACCCACATTGATATTCTTACGCTTAATGATCTTCTGGCCATCAAGCGATACATTCATCATGGGATAGTCACGCAGAGTTTTGGCAATGGCCTCGATGAAGATGGGTGTGAAAGTGAGTTTCTCTCCTTCACGCTCCTGCATGACAGCCTTGTTCTTGTTTCGCCACTTTACAATATGGGTCATGTCTACCTCCCTGAACAGCGTAATGTGAACGGAGGTGTCTTCCGACATCACCATGTGATCAGCAATCAGCTTGCGCATGCGGTCCATCTCAACAACCTCGTCTTTTTCACCTGCCTGGATAGCCGGGGCTGAGGGCTTGGCTGCCTTAGATGGTGCCTCTGCTGCCTTCGGAGCTTCTTCAGCAGGCTTTTTCTTCTCAGCAGGCTTTTCGTGACGTGTTTTCAGATATTTGAGAAGGTCATCCTTGGTGAGCCTGTTGTTTTTGCCTGTTCCCGGAATGCTTTCCAGCTCTTCCATGGAAATATTTTCTTCTTTGGCGATGCTGCGCACCAGGGGTGAATAGAAACGGTCGCCATGACCAGCACGCGCCGGGGGCGTTTCTCCTTCCTTGTCATCAGCGGGAGCAGGGGCGTCTTTTGCAGCGGCTGCCTGACTCTCTTTACCTGCAGCCTCGCCTTTGTTATCCTTTGCCTCCTTTTCTGAAGGCTGCTCTTTAGGCTCCTCTGCCTCTTCATCACCAGAAGGCGCATCACCTTCATCCTCATCTTCCATCTCAATGATGGCAATCACCATGTCTACCTCTACTGTATCACCCTCGTTAAAAAGCTGCTCTTTTAAAGTACCTTCCACCGGACTGGGAATCTCTGAATCGACCTTGTCGGTAGCCAGCTCCACGATGGGGTCATCCAGCTCGATCTTGTCTCCCGGATTTTTTAACCATTTGGTGATGGTTGCATCCGTTACGCTTTCACCCATTTTGGGCATCTTTAATTCAAACTTTGCCATATGTTCCGTTTTAATATATTTTGGTCTTAACCTGTGTTTGCTTGTTTTACGCTTCCTGACACGCTATCCTATTTTGAGAACAATAAAAGCGGCAAAAGGTTTGACCTGAGACGATAAACTTGAAAAGTCATTATGCCGGAGGCCGGCCAAGGTTACGATATCCTTTGAAGCAGATGCTCAGGTCATTTTCTACTTTATAATCTTTTGCATACAGGTTATTGAGGTTTTTTAACGTGTCGCCTGGCAGACTTTTATGCGAGATGGCATCGCCGGGATGCAGAACGCTTTTTTTCAGGTACGGCAGCTTTACGGTTTCCGGGGTCGGATGATATCCTACCCATGAAATTTGCGCAAATATCACCCTGAAAAGGTTTTTTACAAAGCCCCAGCGCTGTTTTTGCAGCAGCAGGTGAAGCGGCAGGGTAATCAGCAGGAGGATGGCAAGCGACAGGTCAAAAAGTCTCTTCGTGCGTTTATTGGCCGGCAGGTTTATTGCATTCACATTGATGGTAAACAGATCCCCAAAGGTGTCAATGCTGTTACTGCCTATGATATAAAAGCTCTCGGGTGGTGCTATCTTAAAATGAACTTGCTTATCCTGAAGCCTGGACATGTGGTCGATGATGGTTTGGGATGACATGTTGCCGGAGCAGAATATAACTTCATTAATATTATAGATATCCAGAATTTCATTTATTTGCCTGATGGTACCCAGGTAACCTTCTTTGGCAGGTTTTGATTCCTGAAGGCTTACCAGCCCCAGGAAGGAGGTATTGCCGCTTTGTCTAAGCATTTGAACGATCCGTGATGCTTCCTGACCATCGCCCGCGATGAGTACCCGTTTTTTCTCTACATCGCGCAGATGGAGCGTTTTATGTTTCCAGAGCGTATATGCGGTCCTGGTGATGATCATGCTGAACAGGGCCCACACGCTGCCAAGCAATATCAGGGCCCTGGAAAACCTCAGATGCGTTGGCAGCAGGGCATAGATCACAAGGATGGCGATGGTGCCCAGCCCGATGCCTCTCACGATGCGGTAGAGGCGTGTTGGCGGATCATACCCACCGCTGATGTACACGGCCAGCAGCCATAGTAAAATATAGGCCGGAACGATGTACTGCATGTACATAGGTGGATAATAGGCTGTCTCTACAGCGAAAACCTGGTGACCCCAGGTATGTGTCAGATAGTAAAAACCTGCATAAACAAGTCCGGCGTCAAGCACAGGCCAGGCAATGCGCCGGAAAAAGCGCGCCAGGATGGCTATGAAAGCCCGGAAATAAACCGCCAGGTTGATCAGCCCGGAAAAAATGCGGGCATTTTTCCGGGAAAAGTGCTTGCGGGCAAATATGATCATGGCATTATAAAATACCAGGACGTAGTTTACACTGCTCTTTTTTGTGCTTTCCCCTTTGTAATGTATAATACGGGCATCCGGATAATAATAGTTCTTATATCCCGCCTTTACGATACGGTGCGACAGGTCAATATCCTCACCATACATAAAAAAGGCCTCATCCAGCAATCCTGTCTTTTCAAGTGCCTCCTTTCTCAGCAGCATGAAAGCACCTGATAGCACATCAACCTCATGGGTCTTGTCCTTATCCAGGTAGCCCAGATGATATTTTCCAAACACCTTTGATTTGGGAAAGAGCGAAGAGAGACCGAAAATCTTGCAAAAAGCTACACCCGGTGTAGGCAGCCCGCGCTTGGATTCAGGAAGAAAGCGCCCCTGGCCATCAAGCATCTTTACGCCCAGCCCCCCGGCATCGGGGTGCCTGTCCATGAAATCCACAACTTTAGGCAAGGTGTCATCCTCCACCACCGTATCGGGATTCAGCAGCAAAACATATTTTCCGTTGGCCCTTCTTATGGCCTGGTTGTTGGCCTTGCTGAACCCAAGGTTCTTGTCATTGGCAATAAGCTTAACACGGGGAAACTTTTCCCTGACCATGTCCACTGAACCATCCACCGACTGATTGTCTACCACAAACACTTCCATGTCCAGTGTATCCCCCGACCTGAACACCGAGTTAAGGCATTGTTCGAGGAAATACCGTACGTTATAGTTCACAATGACAATTGATAGTTGCATCTTTGCTATCCGGTGGTTGTTTTGTCGTAAGCAGTGCGATGAATGATCGACCTGCCCAGGGTTACCTCATCTGCATATTCAAGTTCATCGCCGATGGCAATACCCCTCGCGATGACGGAAATCTTAATATTAAGACCTTTTAGTCTTTTGTAAAGATAAAAATTGGTCGTGTCGCCTTCCATGGTGGTGCTGAGTGCCAGGATCACCTCCTGGATGTCCTGGCTCGCTTTTGCCCGGTCTTCAAGTGCCTCAATGGTCAGATCGGCCGGGCCGATACCGTCCATTGGGCTAATAATACCCCCCAGGACATGATACAATCCATGATACTGACCGGTGTTTTCGATGGCGATCACATCCCGGATGTCTTCTACCACGCAAATGGTGCCGGAATCACGCCGGTGGGAGCTGCAAATGGCGCATAACGGGCTGTCCGAGATGTTATGACAGGATTCGCAGTAGATCACATTTTCATGTAGTTGCACCAGGGAATTTGAAAAACGCTTTACCGCGTCCTCATCCTGCCGGAGCATATGCAGAACAAGCCTGAGAGCTGTTTTTTTCCCAATCCCGGGCAGCTTGGAAAACTCCTCTACAGCTTCCTGTAATAATTTTGATGAAAATGTTTCCACAGTTTGCTCTTTTGAGATGTAGCTTTCAGGTGAAGCCAGCTGGCTTTTTCCACCGCCAAAGTTAATAATATTTGTACGGCCCCATGACAAAATCTTTGGCTATTTTTGTGCCCTGATATAGAAATAAACTGCCCATGACCCCGCATATTATCCTGTTTGCATTTCTGGTATATACAGTTTTGTTATTTGTGATCTCAAGGCTTACTTTGCGCCGGAAGGTCAACAACGAAACCTATTTCCTTGGAAACCGAAACTCACCATGGTACGTGGTGGCTTACGGCATGATCGGAGCCACGCTTTCGGGGGTGACCTTTATGTCGGTTCCCGGACTCGTGCAGAGTGAGCAATTCTCATATATGGTTCTCGTACTCGGCTACCTTGGCGGCTATGCGGTGATCGCCGGGATCCTGCTCCCCCTGTATTATAACCTGCGGCTCACTTCCATTTATTCCTACCTGGAAAACCGTTTTGGCTTCTCATCATATAAAACAGGCTCCTTTTACTTTATCATCAGCCGCCTGATTGGCAGCTCCTTTCGCATGTTCCTTGTGGTTATTGTGTTGCAGCGCTTTGTTTTCGATGGTTGGGGCATCCCGCTTAGCGTCACGGTATCTCTGTTTATGATCCTGATTCTACTCTATACCTTTAAAGGGGGCATCAGAACCATTGTCTGGACCGACACACTCCAAACGACATTCATGGTGGGTGCTGTCATTTTAAGCGTTACACTGATATTGCGTCAGCTGGATATGGGGGTGGGAGATCTGATAACAGAAGCAGGCAACAGGGGATATACCAACATGTTTGTCTGGGACTTGAATGACCCGCGTTTTTTTCTCAAACAGTTTTTTGCCGGGATGTTTATCACCATTGTTATGACAGGTCTTGACCAGGACATGATGCAAAAGAATCTGAGCTGCCGTAACCTTCGGGACGCCCAGAAAAACGTTCTTAGCTTTGGCGCAATTCTGATTCCCATCAATCTGTTGTTCCTCTTTCTGGGATCGGTATTATGGATCTATGCCAGTGAAGCAGGCATCGTGCTTGGTCCCGGACAGACCTCCGACGAGCTTTTCCCCACCATCGCCCTGCAACATTTAGGTGTCGTGGCAGGTCTGGCATTCTTTTTCGGATTGATATCTGCCGCGTATTCCAGTGCCGACGGGACACTCACTGCGCTTACCACGGTGTTCTGCATTGACTTTCTCGGATTGCGCAGAAAGCCCGGCATGACGGAGAAGAAGATCGAGAAGATCCGCTACCGTGTGCATGTGGTTTTTGCCTTCCTGATGCTGTTAATAATCATTGGATATGATACTATTAATAATGAAGCCCTGATAAGTCAACTCTTTACCATTGCAGGCTATACCTATGGGCCCTTGCTCGGAATGTATTTCGTGGGACTTTACACCCGCTGGCAGGTCCGGGACCGTTATGTACCCATCGTGGCCCTTCTCTCGCCGGCACTGAGTTATTTGCTCAGCCGCAATTCAGAGTGGCTCCTTAACGGGTATCAGTTCGGCTTTGAGATTCTTATTGTGAATGGACTGATCACGGTGCTTGGGCTTTATATCCTCAAAAAAAGTACCGAACAAAAAAGACCCGGAAAGCATGATCTTCCCGGGTCAAAAAGCTGACCGGCAAAATAAATTTTGATTGCCGGTATGTTTCGGCACTGGCTAGCTTTCTGTTTTGAAAGGCTCTCCAGGGCAGTTCTTAGGTTACTTTACTCCACGAAACTAACCCATCCGTGCGGGTCGGGCTCTTCGCCATACTGAATGCCCTGAAGCTTTTCATACAGTTTCTTCGACCAGGGGCCGGCATGGCCATCCTTGCTGAAGATATACTCTTTGCCGCTTTCCCTGTCTACGACTTTTCCGATGGGAGAGATGATGGCAGCCGTACCGCAGGCACCGGCTTCTTCGAAAGTCTCAAGTTCTTCCACCGGCACTTCTCTGCGCTCCACCTTCATGCCCATGTCCTCTGCTATTTGCATAAGGCTCATGTTGGTGATGGAGGGCAGAATGGAGTCTGACTTAGGTGTGATGTAAGTGTTGTCCTTGATGCCAAAAAAGTTGGCAGGTCCTGCTTCGTCGATGTATTTCTTTTCCTTTGCTTCAAGGAAAATCACAGAAGCATAGCCTTCGGCTTTGGCCCTTTCGCTGGCTCTGAGGCTGCCCGCATAGTTGCCGCCCACCTTGATATGGCCTGTTCCCTGGGGAGCAGCACGGTCGTAGTCGCGTACAATCTGCATCTTCACCGGGTTAAAGCCTTCTTTGAAGTAAGGGCCTACGGGGCCTACAAATACCATAAAAAGATATTCTTTGGCGGGGTTAACGCCCACCTGCACGCCTGTGCCAATAAGCAAAGGACGGATATATAGCGCCGCGCCATGGCCGAACGGAGGCACATATTCCTCATTCAGCTTAACGGCCTCAGCCACCATCTGATGGAAAAGCTGCTCCGGCACCTTTGCCATCAAAATACCTTCGGCTGACCGTTGCATCCTTTTGGCGTTCTCTTCCCAACGGAAGAGCCGGATCTTGCCGTCCTTGCCACGGTAAGCCTTCATGCCCTCAAAGGCCTCCTGCCCGTAGTGCAGACAAGTGGCTGCCATGTGGATGTTGACATGTGGCGATGAAGATACCTCTATCTCACCCCACTTGCCATCACGATAATAACATCTTACATTGTAGTTGGTCTGGAAGTATCCAAAAGGAAGCTTCCCCCAGTCTATGTTTTGCATAATAGCGTATTTTATGATGAAACAATATGAATCATTGCCCTGCTAAATTATAAACTATTTTGAAACCCGGCACGCATAAAACAGAAAAGGATATATTTTTTAACCTCAAACCTCTCAGCCTTACTCCAAAACACTCCCATCATGCAGTGTCACACTGTTCATAAGGTGCATCAGATTGTTTCGCATAGCACCCGCGTTCCCGTCATAGTCGTTGACAATGATCACAAAGGCAGCCAGGTTGCCGTTTTGCATGGGGGTAAAGCCAGCGTAGGAGATGACATTATTCAGAAAGCCGCTTTTAGCCCTCAGGACACCTTCAGATTTTGATCCCCTCAGGTGATTTGCCAGGGAGCCGCTGTAACCCGCAAGGGGCAGACTGTTATACAGGATCTGGAAGGTGGGATGATTGGCAGCAGCTATCATTACCGTCATAAGTTGTTCTGCGGTAACCCGGTTTGACGTGGCCAGGCCACTGCCGTCATGCAGGGATTCCAGGGCCGGGTCCATATCATAAGCATCCCAGTATTCGGCTATGGCCTTCAGGCCTGCTGTGCGGCTTCCTTCATTTTTTGTTTCCGCTCCTATGGTCTTAAGCAGGTTTTCAGCATAGGTGTTCACGCTGGCAAGGTTGGTGCGATAGATGATGTCAAACATGCCCGGAGCATGCCAGGTGGCAATTGTCTCACGGTCTTCAAATGGAATTACCCCATCCCGGGTTGCGCGCCGGTGCGTGGTAGCCTCTCCGGAAACTTCAATGCCCTCTGCCATAAAGTAGTCTTTCAGTCGCTGGGAGGCATAGTATGCCGGGTCAGGCATGGAACCCCGAACCGGAAAGTTTACAGAACCCAGGGGAACAGTTCCGGTGAGCCTCCGCTCACTGCTGTATGGGACACCAAAAATATATACCTGATCGCCGCTTCCGGCTGGGCCGGTGGTTACCTCATTGATAAATGACATCCCCGGTATCAATGGTTTGGTGTGACTAACCGTGGCGGGCTCAGCCAAAGCCTTTCCCGCATCAAAGTAAACCGTGTATTTGTTCTCGTTAACCGTCAGGCCAGTGGAACCGGCACCAAAATAGTTGCCAATATGACCCCACAGCCACCTTGGTGGCACCATCTCGTCATCAAAAACACGTCCGTCGGCAATTATGTGACCATTAATCCTCTGAATGCCTGTTTCGTCAAGCATATTTTTCCAGCGGGCATATACCGTATCAAGAGATAGTGTGTCGTGCATATGTGAGCTGCCGAAAGCAGGATCACCACTCCCTTTAATATACAGGTTTCCGTGGAGTGTACCTGCCTCATCCACCTCTCCGTCATGCTGAAGCATGGTATTGTACTGGTAGTCATGTCCGAGCATGAGCAGAGCCGAAGCAGTCGTGATAAGTTTTTGTGTGCTGGCGGGGACCATCCGTTGACGGCTGTTGTGTGACATGATCAGGGTGTCGGCGCTAGTGTCGTAGACCATGAAGCACCAGCTGCCATGTTTCAGGGCATCGCTTTCCGAGAGGATATTAAAATGCCTTTCCAGAGGGCTTTCCCCGGGTGCCTGAGCATGTGAAAAGACCTGAGATATAACTATTATAAAAAGAGTAGTCAGGATGTACTTTACCTTTGCCATATATATGTTTTTGATGATATCATTTCTGCCGGCAACGTTCAGGGATTACTGAAGCGTTGAATACTAAGAGCGCCAGGCTATCCTTTGCTATCTCCCAAATATGGAGATCCTGAAATATCTTTCCGGGTGCATTCTGATGTCTTCCAGAAGGTTTTCCAACTCTTCGGATGATCTGCTGAGATTATTGTAAAGGGTGGCGTCGTGCAGCAGCATGCCGGCGGAACCCTCCCCGCGGTTAATTTTCTCCAGGATGTGGGAAAGTTCCTGAACCGATGTGCCAGCTTTCGTTATGGTTTGTTGAAAATCATCCGAGGCCAGCTGGTCGCTGATCCGGGAAACATTACTGAGGATGTGGTTGATAACTTCTCGGTTGTCGTCCAGGTTACGGGTGATAGCCTCTGCGTTTTCAAGAATGCGTGATACCCTGGCTGTCTCATGCTGCATGGCTTTCTCGAGCTCTTCTGCTGATGACTCCATGGAGGCCATGGTATGCTCAAAACGGTCTATGCTGGAGATTATCTTTTGTCTGTTTTCCTGACTGAGGATTTGGTTAAGCGAATGCAGCAGGGTGTCAGCCCGTACCATCAGAAGCTCAGCCTGCTCTTTGATTGGGCCGATTTGTCGTTCGATCTGTTCGGTGATGCCGGGGTCTTTTATGCCTCTGAGTGTGTCGCCCGTATCGATAATTTGCGGATGATCTCCAAGCTCTACGATGATCTTGTTGGTGCCAACAAGCTCACTGGTCAGGCGGGCAACGGAGTTCACCGGGATGTCAACCTGCCTGTCTGCATTGGCTGTTACCACAATTTGTCCTGATCCGTCAGGGTGAAATGCAATCCGGTGAACCTGCCCTACCTTGACGCCATTAATGGTAACCGGGTTGGTTTCCATCAGGCCGGGCACCTGATCATACACGATGTAAAAACGGATCTGTGGTGTGAAGATATCTGTTCCGCGCAGGTAATTCACTCCCCAAACAAAAAGGAAAAGCGTGAGGGTCAGCAATAGGCCGATCTTAACTTCTCTTCGTATCTTAATTTTTTGCATAGTGCTGCCTTATTGGGTCTCCCGTTCCTGCAATAACCTTATTGCCTCTCTGGCGCTTATTCTTTCATCATCAAGGAAAGCGACCACAAAGGCATCATGATAACCAGCGTCCTGCAAACTCATTTGGATCACGTTAGCCTGTTCGAGTGTGCTTGCCTGCCCGGCCGTATAGCGGTAGAGTCCTTCATAATGATACACGTACACATCATCCATACCATTAAATCTGCTATCATCAGGTGATACTTTTTCAGCCATACTGGTAAACTGAACCCTGAAGGTGATGTCTGCCTCTTCCATTTCAGTCATATCGGGGTTTCGGCTGCTATCGGCTGTTGCATGACTGTCTGAACCTGAGGGGGAAGCATCCTGCGTTGACTCTGTGATGCCGGACAATGAATTGCTTCGGGCATTTCGATTGTGGCTCTGATCTGCAAAAAGGGCATCCTGCTCTTCCTTGTAATCTCTTATGGCCCTGAAGATAGCAGAGGCTATATATGCCTGACCTGATTCTGACATCAGGTATTGTTCTTCGGCGGGGTTACTTAAAAAGCCTGTTTCAACCAGGATCCCCGGCATGGTTATCTCGTAGAGTACAAGGAAGCCTGCTTGCTTTACCCCTCGGTCTATGCGTCGTGCGCGTTCGCGAAACTGATCCTGAACCAGCGAGGCCATTTTCAGGCTCTGGTCGAGATAGGCGTTTTGATATAAGGAAAATATGATGTTGGCCTCAGGGGAGCGTGGGTCAAAGCCATCGTATGTCTCAAGATAATCATCTTCGTAGAGGATGGATTTGTTCTCCCGCCGTGCTACCTCCAGGTTTGCCTCACTTCTGTGTAAGCCCATCACAAATGTCTCGGTGCCCCGCGCCCTGGATGAGCCAGTGCTGTTACAATGGATGGAGATGAACAGGTCGGCATTGTTGCTGTTGGCAATCCGGGCCCTTTCATGCAGCGGGACGAAAACATCTTTATCCCGGGTAAATAGCACTTCAACCTCAGGCAGGTGCTGATTGATATACTCTCCAAGCTTTAAGGAGATAGACAGCGCAATATCTTTTTCCAAGGAATGCCTGCCCACCGCTCCGGGTTCGCGGCCGCCATGGCCGGGGTCAATTACCACAGTATTGACAGCGGAGCTGGAAGCTTCAGATTCAAAGGGCTGAAAGCATACGAGGATTAAGAGAATACCAAAATAAGCACCAAAACGTTTCACTTAAGATATGCGATTTTTAGTTAGTTTTGCCAGTGTTTTGCTGTTAGTGGAATTGCTTGTATAACGCAATTTCTACAAAAATAATATTTAATCACTTTGTGCACAAACATCATTATTAGGTTTTTTCTTGTTTTGATGGCCTCCCAGATGTGGCATGCAGGTGTTTTAGCACGGGTAACCGAGCGGTCTGACACCCTGCCAGCCCTTCCCGGTACTGAAGTGTATGCCCCGCAGGATACACTGCTGCAGGATACCCTTGCAGATGAACCGGAAAGAATAGGAGGTTCTGCCGTCATCCTGGAGCATACGGTTGATTACTCTGCCGAAGATACGATCTTTCACGATATTCGTAACCGCAAGGTGTTTATTTACGGAAATGCCGACCTTCACTATGGAGAAATGCATCTGACTGCAGATTTCATTGAGATTGATTTCAACACCAATGAGTTATATGCCAGTGGGCTGCCTGACACAGCCGGTGTGATACAGGGTAAGCCGGTGTTTCGGGAGGGGATGCAAAGCTTTCAATCAGAAGAGTTACGATATAATTTTGACTCGCAACGAGGCCGTACGATCGGCGTGGTAACAGAGGAAGCAGATGGCTTTGTACATGGCGATGTGGTAAAGATTCACCCTACGCGTGAAGTTCATGTGGCCGATGGGAAATATACCACCTGCGACGATCCTGACCCGCATTTTCACATTGCTTTCAGGCGCGCCAAGATCATTCCGGATGATAAGATCGTGTCGAGTCTGGCATACCTTGTCATCCGCGATGTTCCCACGCCGCTCTTTGTGCCGTTTGGTTTTTTTCCCAACCGGCGCGGCCAGGCATCAGGGATACTTATCCCAAGCTATGGAGAGAGCCGCAACCGGGGTTTTTACCTGGAAAACGGCGGATTTTATTGGGGGATAAACGACTATATTGACCTCTCCATCCGGGGAGACATCTTCTCCAGGGGCAGCTGGGCATTGCGCCTGGGGTCTGATTACGCTGTGAGGTATCGCTACAGCGGTAACGTGAACCTGGGCTATGCCATCAACGTGCTCGGAGAGCGCAACCTGCCAGGATACCAGAGGAGCAGGGACTTTCGTATCCAGTGGAGCCACAGACAAGCCCCCCAGGCTCATCCCACCAGGAACTTCCGCGCCAACGTGAATATCGTTAGTGCGCAGACAAGCAGGTTTAACCCGGTGTCAGACGAAGATTATCTTTCCAATACATTCTCATCGAACGTATCCTACTCACGAAGCTGGGCGAACAGGTATAATCTCTCAGCCAACCTGCGTCACAGCCAGAACATCAATAACAGGATGGTGGATATGACGCTGCCGGACCTGAACTTTAACGTTTCCCGGTTTTACCCTTTCCGTAGAAACAGCTCCCCGGCTGATATGCGATGGTACGAAGAAATCAATATGACCTACAACATGTCAGCAAGAAATCAGTTGAATATTGCTGACAGCCTTCTGTTCACAGGAGATGCCCTGTCAGAATTCCGTAGTGGTGTACAGCATGAAATCCCCATCAGTTACTCCACCCGCATACTCAATCACTTTAACCTGAGCAGCAGCATGAATTATTCTGAGCGCTGGTACTTCAATACTATCAGGGAATCATGGGACCCAGGATATGATGACGATGACGAGTTAATTGACATCCAGGCAGGTGGAGTAGTGAGGGATACGATTTCGGAATTTGCAGCAATACGTGATTTCAACTTTTCAACAGGGTTAAGCACCCGACTTTTCGGCATGATGCAATTTCAACGCGGGCCGGTCACTGCCCTGAGGCATGTGATGACTCCTAACATTGGCTTTTCTTTTCGCCCCGATTTTGCTGATCCTTTCTGGGGGTATTATGAAGAGTATTATAACCCGGTGCGTGATGAAACAGTGCAATATGCCATTTTCCAGGACGGCATCTTCGGCGGACCCCAGCCTGGCCGTTCGGGTAACCTGAGCGTTTCTATCAGCAATAACCTCGAAATGAAACTGCGTAACCGCGATGACCCGGAAGCTGAAGAGCGTAAAATTGTGCTCATAGATAACTTCAGGGTGTCCACAGGTTACGATGTCGCCCGGGATTCACTTAATGTCAACGACATCCGGCTATCCGGAAGAACACGCCTGTGGGGCGATTTCGATATTTCTTACTCCAGCACATGGACACCCTATGCACGTAATGAGGAAGGTCAATTAATAGACGAATTCCTTTGGAATACGGAAAATCGCTTGCTGCAATTAAATAATACCTCCTGGGGATTGAATCTGAATTACAGGCTGAGTTCAGGAGGCCGCGAGGATCGGGACAATGGAGGGAATGATTTTTCACCTTTCGAAGACACCCCTCCACGGGATGATTCTCATGAAAGAGGGCTTGGCGAGGATGGCATGCCCATGGAGGATATGCCTGAAATGGCTCCTGCTAACGGCGTGGACTACAGCGTACCATGGAACCTTACTTTCAGTTATTCTTTTGATTACCGGGCCAGCTACAGGCATGCACAAGACATCATGGAACGGAATTATATCCAGAGCCTTTCGGTAAGAGGGGATGTTCACCTGACTCCCAACTGGCGTATTGGCTTCAGAAGCGGATACGATTTTGATAACAACAAACTGACCTATACTTCCATTGATGTATACAGGGATTTGCACTGCTGGGAGATGACTTTTAACTGGATCCCCATGGGCTTCAGGCAAAGCTATAACTTTACCATAAGGGTGAAATCCAGTGTTTTACAGGATCTTAAGCTGACACGTCGCAGGCATCATCTTGATGGCCAGTTTTGATTCTCGTGGGCGCTCAATAAGCTGCCTGGCATTATTATTTTTAAAATAACCAACTTTTTTGGGTAGTTTGGATTTTTTTTTGAATATTTGCACCCACATCTTAAACGCAGAAGAAACTACTCAAACAGCGTCGTATGATAGGAGTCATGCCAGCAAATACAATCACAAGCAAGTGCTGGTGTCATGGCAAATACCGCGTGGCTGAAATAATTAAATTTACAAACACATGAAAACTATTATTCAGATTGCCTTAACCATCGTCATTCTTGTACTGGCGTATTTCGTTTATGATAGTGTGATGGAGCCGGTTCGCTTCCGTCAGGTCACACAAGAGAGAGAAGCTGAAATCATTCAGCGGCTGAAGGACATCCGTGAGGTGCAGCGATCGCATCGCTCAAGACATGGAAGGTTCACAGGAGACCTGGATTCGCTTGTTAACTTTTTCAAAACAGACTCCCTGGCGTTGGTGCGTGCTATCGGTTCAGTGCCGGATACACTCACTGAGACCGAAGCCGTGAGGCTAGGCATTGTAGAACGCGACACCATCTGGATTGCTGCACGCGACAGTCTGCTAAGACATGCCGATTATCCGATCGACTCGCTTCCCTATGTACCTTACGGAGACGGAGAACGCTTTCGCATGGAAGCAGCTAAAATTGAAAGAGGCCTCGTTGAGCTACCGGTCTTTGTAGCATCCGTTCAACCCATGGTATACATGGGTGACGTTGACAACTGGAGGGTTTATTATACGCGTGATGAAGGACTCCGGGTCGGATCCATGGAAGAGGCTGTGCTTGATGGCAACTGGGAGTAGAATCAGCTGTTATGGCAAATCCATTCCGAAACATTCGCTGTATTAATGACCCAGAATACCTTGAGGGCCAAAATACATCAAAAACATTATCCATCGAGTTTCTACCCGATGGATTTGTTTTTTCTGTAATGGACCAAAACAGATACCAGTATGTGGCCCTGGAAGCTTATGAAGCTCCGAATCTCCACGGTGTCGAAAACTACAGCCCACATATTAAGGATTTTTTCACCAACCACCTCCTGCTGAATCAAGGTTTTGACAAGGTGATAGCCGCAGTATACGCCCGAGACCTGGTACTCATTCCAGCCCCGGTCTACAGTGCTGAAAAACAGAAAGACTTGTTTAATACGTATGCACTTCCTGAATCATCATCCCGGCTGAAAAACGAAGCTATCCAAATAATCGATGCGCAGGGCATCTATCCTGTACCAGAAAACCTGCTTAATGTGTGTGAAGAGATATTTCCTTCAGTCCGGGTAAGAAACCAGGGCGCATCCATGATTAAAAACGTCATGGCAGCCCAGAAACTAGAGAAGTGGAAAGCAGACGTGGTCATCCATGTGAAGAAATCCCATGCCGAGATCCTGCTCCTGCATAAGGAAAAGCTTATTTTTTATCGCTCATTTTCCATTACTTGCTTCGACGACATACTGTACTATGTTTTTTATGTGCTTGAACAATATCAAAAACAGGCAGAGAAGCTCCATCTGACCGTCCTGGGTGAGCTACCCATGGACAGCAAGGGATATACGGTGCTGAATTCGTTTTTCCGGAAGGTGTCTATCCCTGACGCTAACGACATGTTCAAATACAGTCAACATTTTGACTCTATTCCCATTCATTATTATTTTAACCTCCTGAATCTTAACACATGCGAATAATTGGTGGCAAGCATCACAGGAGGATCATTCATCCCCCCGCAGGCTTGCCGGTAAGACCTACTACCGACAAGGCCAAAGAAGCCCTTTTCAACGTACTTAACCACCTTGTGGATTTTGAAGAAATAAGAGTACTGGACCTGTTTGCAGGCACCGGAAACATCTCCTTCGAATTTGCCTCAAGAGGCGCCACTGAGGTAATTGCCGTGGATAACAATCAGCGTTGCTGCAATTTCATTAATAAGGTGAAAGAAAACCTCGGCATCGACAACCTGCTTTGCCACCGGGCGGACGCCATGCGCTTTATTTATAACTCACCGGGGTTCTTCGACCTGGTTTTTGCTGATCCGCCATACCAGATGGAAGGAATTGCAGATCTTCCCGGCAAGATCTTTTCCAATAGTGTCCTGGCAAATGAAGGCATACTCATTGTAGAACATTCTGGCGATGTGAGCTTTGAAAAACACCCGAAATTTAAACAAAAGAGGAACTATTCCAAAGTGCATTTCAGTTTTTTTGAAAACACACCTTCAGAATGAACCTTTTTTCCTACTTTTAACAAGATAACCCGATTTGTTAACCAACCAGAGGCTTGCTTATCATGAAGAAAATCGCGATTTTCCCGGGGTCTTTTGATCCTATTACCAAAGGCCACGAATCCATTATACTACGGGCATTGCCCTTATTTGATGAAATTATTGTTGCCATCGGTGTTAATGAAAGGAAAACAGGCTTTTTCCCCCTGGAAAAACGCAAAGCCTGGATAGAAGATGTATTTCATTCCGAACCAAAGATCAGTGTCATTACTTATGAGGGATTAACCGTTGACCTATGCAAAAAGCTGGATATCAAATTTATTCTAAGAGGCCTTCGTACCTCTGCTGACTTTGAATTTGAGCGCAGCATCGGACAGATGAATAAAAAAATGCTGCCGGATATTGAAACCGTATTCCTGCTTACTACCCCCGAACATACTGCACTCAACTCTTATATCGTTAGAGATATCATAAGGAACGGCGGAGATGCCAGTCAGTTCATCCCTGACCGTATCAACCTGAACGATTAGCCTTGAAGCTCAGGCCCGGTGCATGAATTATTAATTTTTTTCGCCCCATGAACAAAAGTTATGTACTTTTTCTTATGGTCATTCTCTTCTCAACGCTGGCTGGTGCCGGTGAAATAACGAGGATGGAAGGCCATTTCCCCCAGGCTGCCGGTGAAGAGATCAGGCTGATGGCCCGTGAAGACCTCCTGAGCTACAAAGCTAAAGAAATTGATGCCCGGGTAGTGGATCAGGATGGCCATTTTTATATGGAGATTGCCCTCAAGGAAACCCAGCTTGTGTTTTTCAGGTACAGGCATGGAAGCAGGTATCTGTATCTTGAGCCGGGCAAGTCCTATTCCCTTCACTTTGAGATTTCCCGCCCGGATGACCCTGAAAGCCATTACAGAAGCCTTCACCCTGGGCATCAGGGACTGGAAATGCAGATGGTTGCCCCTGATAACGATGAGGAACTAAATCAGTTGGTGTTACGCTTTGACAACACGATTGCCGGCTATCTTGAAACGCATGTTATGAACCGCCCCAGAGCAAGCCACCGATCCTCATTCAGGCAACTCAGCCTGCTGGCCGATTCGTTATTTGGAGCCTATGATAAACCGTTTTTCCAGGATTATAAGAGATATTACCTGGCGTATCTCGAAACCGCATTAAATGCCAGGTCCGCACGAGCCATAATAGAGGAGCACATCCTCAAAAATCCCATCCTCTATAGAAATCCTATGTATATGGATCTCTTCAACTCGGTGTTCGATGATTATGTCTTCACCGGCAGTCGTGCGATAACCCGTCGCGACCTGAATGATGCCGTCAACAGGCAGGCCAGTTATCATGCCCTGATGGATACACTGGGAAAAGACACCCTGCTGATGAATGACAGGATCCGCGAACTCGTCATGCTTGTCTCGCTTCAGGAAATGCTTGGAATTTCAGAGTACGACAATGGCCGCGTCAGAAAAGTACTTCAAGAGGCAGCCAGTGAAGGTAAGTTTGCCGTGCACCGGATGATGGCTTCCAACATATTATATCAGAACACAAAGATCAAAGCGGGTTTTCCTGCTCCGAAGCTGGTTATTCATGATGATAGTGGTGAGGTGTTGTTTGACCTTGGAGAGGAGAAAGGCAAGTATGTATATCTCTTCTTCTGGGCCGGATGGTGTCCGGTATCCATGTCGGAAGTACCGCCCATGGCCGACATCGCCTCAGACTTCGAAGAAGACATTTCTGTTGTGGGCATCATGGTAGATGAAGATCGGGATGTTTCCTTTGCTGCTGCCGGGGCAGGGGAGCATGGTATGCCTTTCAGGCTTTATCATTATGATGGCGATTACAGAATGCTCGACAGATACCGTGTGCGATCCATCCCTCAATACATGCTCATTGATCCCGAGGGCAAGGTATATGACTATCCGTTTCCTGCCCCCTCAGCCGGTATTAGCGATAGGTTGAGAAGAATTATTCGTCGCTGATCATTCTTTTCTGAAGCTGTTGACAGCCAAGCACCATCACCCTGATATTTCCATACGTGCTTTGAAGCACGTCATCCAGGCTGGCCGGATTTTTCCATTCGGCTTTTGTGATCCCCTCGCTGGTTTGTGGTTCTGCCTGACAGCAGATATCGCTGCGCATAAAAAACCAGTGCGTCTTTTTCAGCGCCCAATTGTCAGTATCTTTTAGCGGATATACATGATAGGTGGGCTCCAGAGGGCGAATGATCTTCAGGCCGCCAATGCCGCACTCTTCTCTTACCTCCCTAAGGGCAGCCTGTTCGGGTGTCTCTCCCTTGTCTATCATGCCTTTTGGCAGATCCCACCGATTGCGACGGTATATGAAAAGCCAGTAACCGGTAGGATCGGTTACAAGGCCGCCTGCAGCCTCTATCACATGAAACATGGAGGCAAACTGTCTGAATTTTTTTGAGGGGTCAGCGCCAACACAGGCCATAGCAGAAGAGCCCGAACGGATAAAGGCCCTGAACTGGTTCCAGTCGACCTTAGTGGTGACCGTGCTATATTGTGAAGTATCTCTCTCTGGGTGCTCAGAAATAAAATGAATCTTTTGCTTGTCAAAGAATACAGCATATGCGTGTTCCATAAAGCCGGTCATGTTTTAATTGTATTGGCTGCCAAGCCTGTATTTTTCGTAACTTTGCGGTATTATTTCTGTCAGAAACAATGCAATCCGTATGTTGTACAAAGATACTATAGCCCGCGATGTTGCCGGTTATTTACTGCAAATTAACGCAATAAAACTGAATGCAAAAAAACCTTTTACATGGGCTTCGGGCTTGCGGGCACCCATATACTGCGATAACAGGCGCATTTGGTCCTTTCCCGATATCCGTCAGGATATAGCTCAGAAGATGGCGGCCATGCTTCAGAAGCATTATCCGGATGTGCAGCTTATTGCGGGGGTAGCCACCGGCGCCATCGCCCCCGGGGTGCTGGTAGCAGACCGGTTGCGGCTGCCATTCGTATACGTGCGCTCAGGAACTAAATCCCATGGCCTGGGTGCCAGGGTTGAAGGACACGCAGAAAAAGGACTTAATGCTGTAGTTGTAGAAGACCTGGTTTCCACCGGAAAAAGCAGTATGGCCGCAGTATATGCACTCAGAGAGGCAGGTTTGCAGGTACAGGGAATGACTTCCATCTTTACCTATGGCCTGAAGAGTGCCGAAGAAAATCTTGCATTAGGACAATGCAGCCTGTATTCGCTTAGCAATTATGAAGCGCTGCTGGAAAAGGTAAAAGACGAAAAATTGTTTCAGGAGGAAGAATTGAAAGCATTGCATGCATGGCGAAAGGACCCCCTGAAATGGTCGGAAACGCACCGATAAATTAAAAAGTCATTATGGCAAAATTTGAAAAACAGAATATCCCGGTAAACACCGATTGTAAAACCGTATTTGAATTCCTTGGTGATTTCAGAAACTTCGGGGATCTTATGCCAGACCAGGTTAAAAACTGGCAGGCAGATGAAGATTCATGCTCGTTTACCATCGAGGGGATGGCTGATCTGGCCATGCGTATAGACGGAAAATACCCTTGCAGCAATATCCACATTGTCTCAAAAGGCAAAAATCCCGCAGACTTCAGTATGGACTATTATTTTCGGGATAAAGACGATCAGGGTTGCGAGGTTTCCATCGTGTTTAACGTTGATCTGAACCCCTTCCTCAAAGCCATGGCATCAAGGCCACTGCAGCATTTTGTCGATAAGCTCGCTGCCGGGCTGCAGGAAAAGTATGCTTAACGGGGAAAATGACCTGATATCAAATGATCATGCTGACCTCCTTTAAACCGTATGCGGTGATTTTTCCCTCAGTATCCCGCAAAAGGAGTTTCCCATGTTCATCCACACCCACGATCGTGGCTTCAAAGCGCTTTCCGTCTTTCTTATAAACTCTCTTCTCCTCTGCGCCAAGGAGGTGCTCCATATAAACTTTATTAAGGTTGTGGAAATGGCCACAACGGAGCATTTCATAAAAAGAATGCATGGAATCCATAATGCCGGCAAGCAGCTCCCGGGGGTCGGCTCTTTTTCCGGTCAGCAATGCAAGTGATGAAGGGTTGGGAAGGCTTTCCGGAAAGCTGGTCTGGTTGACATTGATCCCGGTGCCCGCCACGCAGGCCTCCATGCTTTTTCCCAGGATACGGTTTTCGATGAGGGTGCCCCCGATTTTTGAATGATCTGCATAAATATCATTAGGCCACTTAATCATTATGTGGGTATGAGGGCACAAGCCAGCAAGCGCATCTCTTATGCTGAGTGATATTGCTTTGTTCAGCAAAAACTGTTGTACAGGAGGCAAAAAAACAGGTTTAAGCAGTACGGAAAACAGCAAATTCTTGTCTGGCTCACTTTCCCATGTGGTGCCTGCCATGCCACGGCCGGCACTTTGCGACCCCGCCTGCACTACAGTGAATTCGTCAAGCCGGGCTTCTGAATCCAGCCGACGCCACAGCTCTTTATTGGTCGAGTCAATCTTATCAAGAAAAAATGTAGGGTATTGCATTTTTTTATTTTAGGGAAAAATGAGTGGTTTATCTTATTTTAAGCATGGGTTTTGGCGAAAAACAGCCTCATTTTTAACAAAATTAGCGTTTTTTTAACACTTTCTGGTCTGTTTTGTGTTTAATTGCTTATGGAACGGGTGTGAAAATCATCCAGGCATAGAGATGTGGTTAAAAATCATTAATTTTGCAGAAAAGAACAAAGTTTAGCGAATGACAAAAAAAACAAAGGAAAAAGACGGACTGATTGCACTTTTTGATGCTATAGCAAAAGGTATACAGGAAAAAAAAGGAGAAGAGATTGTCAGTCTTGATCTGGGTAAAATTAATTCAACAGTTTGTGATTATTTTATTATCTGCCATGGTACCTCCCGGACACATGCCACTACGATTGCGGAATCCATTGAAGAAGAAGTAAAAAAGGAATGTGACCTGAAGCCTGCCCGTAAAGAGGGATACGTAAATGGCGAATGGTTGCTGCTCGACTATCTTGACGTGGTGGTCCATGTTTTCCAGGAGCCCGTCAGAAGGCACTTTCAGCTTGAGGAATTGTGGGCAGATGTCCCTTCTGAGCAGATCACCGAGGTGGTCTGAAGGAGGGAAAATGCATGTATAAATTTAATGATGATCTTTACATATAATGGCTAACAACGAGAATAAGACGAATTGGCAGGGTAACTCGCCTGGTGGCGGACAGCCCAATGACGGACGCAAGAGAGGCAAACAGCCTGATAAGCCTCAGGGTGGCGATAAGCCTGATGGGAAAAAGTCCCGCTTTAACTTTTATATTATCTATGCCATTCTGGCAATTGTGCTCATCGGGATTCAATTTCTTAACTGGGGAGGTTCTGCGACTGAGATTTCACAGCGGCGCTTTATGAATGAGCTGCTGGTTTGGGATGAACAGGATGGTGCCGACATTGACAGGATTGTGATCGTCAACCAGGAAAAGGTTGAAATATATATCAAAGAAGACAGGCTCGATAAGGAAAAATATGATGATGTTGATGTAGGCAGGGGTTTAGCGGGTGAACAACCGCATTACGTATTTCAGATCCCCTCGGTGGAATCTTTTGAGCAGCGCCTGTATGCTGCCCAGGAGGATTGGCCACAGGAAGACC
This sequence comes from Bacteroidales bacterium, assembly GCA_007124575.1. Taxonomy (GTDB): domain Bacteria; phylum Bacteroidota; class Bacteroidia; order Bacteroidales; family UBA7960; genus PUPG01. The sequence continues at coordinate 22,575 of SLEW01000068.1, forward strand.
AGATTGAAGTTTATGCAGAAACGCGTCATAGCTGGGGTACAGATATCCTGAGCTGGTTGCTCCCTATAGGCTTGCTCATCGCATTCTGGATCTTCATCATGCGCAGGATGGCGCGTGGTGGCGGACCTGGCGGGCAGATGTTCAACATAGGGAAATCCAAAGCCACCCTTTTTGATAAAGACACGCATGTAAATATCGATTTCAAGGATGTGGCTGGCCTGGAAGAGGCCAAGGTAGAGCTCATGGAGATCGTTGATTTTCTGAAAAAGCCTGAAAAATATACTGACCTTGGCGGAAAAATCCCCAAAGGTGCCCTTCTGGTTGGCCCGCCCGGAACAGGGAAGACGTTGCTGGCAAAAGCTGTTGCCGGACAAGCCCAGGTGCCCTTTTTCTCTCTGAGTGGTTCTGATTTTGTTGAGATGTTCGTAGGTGTGGGTGCTTCAAGAGTTCGTGACCTGTTTAAACAAGCTAAGGAAAAGGCGCCGTGCATTATTTTTATTGATGAGATCGACGCCATCGGACGTGCCCGTGGAAAAAATCCTGTTACCGGCTCCAATGATGAACGTGAAAATACCCTGAACCAGCTGCTGGCCGAGATGGATGGCTTTGGCACCAATATCGGGGTGATCATCCTGGCGGCTACCAACAGGGCTGATGTGCTCGACAGGGCATTGATGCGTGCCGGACGGTTCGACCGCCAGATTCAGGTGGAAATGCCGGATCTGAAAGAAAGGAAAGCCATTTTTGATGTGCATATGAAACCACTGAAGCTGGATAAGGACCTGGATGCCGAATTTCTCGCTAAACAGACCCCTGGCTTTTCAGGTGCTGATATCGCCAACGTATGCAATGAAGCGGCCCTGGTGGCTGCAAGGCGTAACAAGAAAACAGTGGGAAAAAAAGATTTCCTGGATGCTGTTGACCGTATCATTGGTGGCCTGGAAAAACGTAATAAGATCATTTCTCCCAACGAAAAAAAAGTGATCGCCTACCACGAATCAGGCCATGCTGCAGTAAGCTGGCTGCTCGAACATGCCCATCCGCTCGTAAAGGTCACCATCGTGCCAAGAGGCAAAGCCCTGGGTGCCGCGTGGTACCTTCCCGAAGAAAGACAGATATCAACAAACGAGCAGATGTTTGATGAGATCACCAGCACCCTGGGAGGCAGAGCCGCCGAAGAGATCCTTTTTGGAAAAATCTCCACAGGTGCTCTTAACGACCTGGAAAAAGTAACCAAGCAGGCTTTCGCCATGACTACATACTTCGGCCTCAACGCCAAAGTGGGTAATGTCAGCTATTATGATTCCAGTGGCCAGAACGAATATACCTTTACAAAACCTTACTCTGAAAAAACAGCTCAGATCATCGATGAAGAGGTGAGCGCCCTGATCGAAAAAGCTTATAAGCGTGCAAAGGATATCCTCCTTGAACATAAAGAGCAGCTTGTTGAGCTCGGTCAGCAACTCCTTGAAAAAGAGGTGATCTTTCGCGAGGACCTGGAAAATATTTTTGGTGAAAGACCTTATCCGGATCCGGAGCACGCAAAGGAAACGGCGTTTTCCGTAGGAAGTGCCACTGACAACAAAGCCAAGGATAAAGACGCAGAAAAACCCCACTAGTCATTCATGAAGGAAAGCACAACAAAAGAAAAGGTGCTGAAAAAGATCAGGGACGCCCTGGTAAACAGCATGCCACCTCCTTATGCGGGAGTGGACATGGAATCATCTGTTATGCCTGTTTCCGATGCTGACCGCCTCGATGAAACTTTTGCCGCTTCTTTTACCCTTTCACACGGAAAGTTTGTCTATTGCCGCAATGTGAGTGAACTTACCGATGGCATCATGACTTTATTAAAGCAACATGACATAAGCAAACTGTATTGTAACGAAGACTTTTTAAAACAGTTGCTGCACGAGATTTCTGTAAGTTATGTGGATGACCAGGCACAAATTGCTTCTTGCCAGGGAGCGATCACAGGATGCGAAGCTTTAGTTGCCAGGCACGGCAG
>SLEW01000320.1 GCA_007124575.1 Bacteroidales bacterium
CAGTTCGTTATCTCCGAATGGTATGGTGATGGGCTCAAAGGGTTCATACACTTCGATCTCTCCGGTGAGGAGGCCGTCCTGGTATCCGGCATCGATCACGGTGAGTGACAGTCCTTCGATGGCCGGTGCAAGCTCTTCAAGGCCTGGAAACGATACTGCGAGGTCCATCCGGGGTATGAGGCCAGCCAGGTCGCCGGGAGAAAAGTGGAAGAAGTCCACCACCACGTCGTGTGTGCGAAAGGCCAGGGGCTCCAGCCTGAACCCCAGCATCTCCAGTGGAGGCACCGCCAGGGGCGGGCTAGTGCCGTCATGTACTTCCTGTCCGGGAATGACAAAGCCCGTGGGCCTCACCTCCACCCCCTGCATGGGGATCATCAGGCTGTCCTCATCCAGTATCATGCCGAATTCAAAATCCAGGGCAGCATAAAAGTCAAACCCTTCCGTCTTGTCGTAATCCAGCGACAGGGAGTTGATCGCGTTAACCTTAAACACGAAGGGGTGCAGGTCAAACTCCGGGAGCTTGGCACCGATGGCATATTGGAAGTCCGTGGTAAGCATATGCTGGTCATAGGAGATGTCGACGGCGGCACCGGCATAGTGGTCGTCGTCGACCTGCAGCAAAAAGCTGCTTTCCATGTCGAATGAAAACACCGGGGGTGTTGCGGGGTTCAGGATATCATACTGGCCATATCCGTTCACTGTATGTATTTGGAGCACGGCCAGGTCGTTGCCGGGGATCAGGGGCACGTTGGCCTCCATGTCCTGAAACTCCACACTTCCCTGCAGTACTCCGTTGGAAGTGACGCGAAAAGACGTAAAGGCCTGGTCGCCCAGCTCTTGTTCAAATAGCGTAAGTTCCCCACTGAAAAAAAGCCCGTCAGCATGGTAGCTTTCACTTTCCACCACCCCATAATAAACTTGTTTCAGCGACAGAGGGATGCCGAACCTTGAGAGGTCAAAGAAGTCGTCGGCATCCGGGATGGACACCGCTACTTCGCCTGCCTCAAAGCCAAGCGGGGACAGGGAAAACACCAGGTCGCTAAATTCCACGCCAACGGCAGGAGGTGCTGCCAGTTCACCTTGCAGGATGGGGAAAACAAAGTCTATGCTTTCTCCTTCGATGGTGTTGATGACGACCGCAAAATCCATCTCAGGGTGAGGGTCGATATTGACCAGCAGCTCTTCGCCGTCCTTGATCTGCAGGTAAGCCACGGCATGGGAAGGCAATGGCAATCTTTCCGGGATAAGCGCTTCAATGTCGATAAAGTCAAAGCTGGGATGAAAGCCCTGGGAGTCGATGATGGCCACGGTCATCCCGTCATAGATTACTTCGATTTCACCGCTTGCCACCTGGAAGGGGTCCAGGCCAAAGGCAAAGTCATCTGAGAAAATTACGGCGAGGTCGTCCGTGGAGAACGTGGAGAATTTTATGGCTGCTTCTGCCGTGCCGGAGGCGTGCAGGCCTTCACTGTCAATTCGGACCTCGCCTGCCATATCAAAGAAAACACCCGGGTCAAGTTCTTCTGAGAGTCCGCTGCCGAGGGGCAACGCCTGGTATTTCAGCGAAAAATCCGTGGGGTCGATGCCTGCCTCAAAAGCGAACCCGGCATCAAAGTCGATGCTGCCGCTGGTTACCTGAAAGCTGAACAGGTCGAGCAAGAGGTCATTAAACACCACGTTGATGGATGTTTCCCCGGTGCGGAATTCCTGTGCGCCGGTGATAAACAAGCCGTCTTGTGAGATGATGGCTTCGTCGATTTGAAATTGCAGCACTGCTTCATCGGCGGGAACATTCCAGGTAAAGGGTTCATCAATATGAAAGTGCAGGGTATGGAACTCCCCTGTCATCAGGTTCAGGCCCAGCTCGCCGTGGATTTCGTTTGTGGGGCCATCATCCTGTCCCGGAAACTCCAGGTAGGCGGTAGCATCAAAGCTTGCTTGCTGGCTGTTGTCGTTACGGTAGAAGCTAAGCAGCGACCCGGTGATGCCGGCCGTATATGGACCTATGTTGAGCGGGCATGCAGGAATGATGTTTGTGAATTCCCCTTCCAGGATGCCGTCTCCCCTGATGTGGAGGTTTTCGGCTGAAAGGGACAGCGCCGGTGCATCATCACAATCGAAGGGCGTGCCGGGAAGCATTTCGGCCTCCAGTGAAGCATATCCGTCAAGTGCGAATGTGCCGGCATGGACTTCTCCGAACAGGCCTCCGCCAAGTTCGTTGACTTGCAGGGTATAACCCGCACCCAGTGAATAACTGCATGCTCCTTCAGAGAAGGAAGTGGCTGGCAGATGCGCTGCAAACGAGCCGCCGGAAAAAGAGGCATTCTCGATGTGCAGCGACAAGTTTCGCAGGCAGGAAGGAAGGTGAGTTGCAAAGTTTGGCGTGGTAAGCTCAAAGTCAAAAGAGAAGTCCCAGGGGCCGGGCATCATGCCATCCCAGTCGAACCACGGGAAGGTGAAGGCAGGCAAGGTAAAGGATGTGAGCCTGGCACCAAACCCGGCCAGCTCCAGTGGAGGAATCCACATAAGCTGATCCTCCTGGAAATGAAACTCGGGAAAGTGGATGCCTTGTTGGTCCAGTGTTATGCCGGCAAAGCCACTGATCTTCAAGTCATCAAAGTCCGGAAAGGTCAGTGAGGCATCCAGGTGTATGCCGAAATCCCAGGCATTGGCCGCATGATCGTAGGAAACGTAAGGGTCTTGTATGCTTTGGATGGTCAATTGTGCGATGCCGAGGTCAATCGGAGGCGGGTGTGACACCAGGGGGGGCGGCCAGGCCTGTATGGTTACACCTTGTTCCGATGAGATGGATGCCAACATGGGGATTTCAAATACGTCATCATACAGGGCACCGAGGTGAATGGCTCCGCCAGCCTGTATGTCAAAACCAAAGCCTGTATCACTTCCCCAGTCAATCTCGATGGTGCCCATGGCATGATGCAGATGCAAGCCTGCCAGGTCTGTTTCCGGCACCAGGGGAATGGAATACCCTATATTACAAGAAAAGCTGATCTGTGCAGGCGATTCTGATATGAGCAAATCCGTGATCTGACATGGCGTGGGTTCTGAGAAAAAGGTCAGGTGGGCATTGACTGTCAGATAAGCGCCCGGTAAGGTCGCCGTAATGGATTGTACGGTGAGCTCCAGGGGGTTTACACCAAATTCAAACAGCGGGACCCCGGCAGGCCCCGTAGCCGTGATGGATCCGAAAAAACCCGCAGGCCCCAGGTTCAGCACACCCTCCGCCTCCAGGTTTTGTCCGGTGGGGTCGATGATCTCTGCTTCCACCGAGAGGCCTTCCATCATGGACCATTGTATGCTGTTTAAGGTTACAATGTCACCAATGCCTTGATGCGGAAAGATCTCGGCCTCCACATGGCCACTGACAGTGCCTCCCATGGCCACCGCTGTGTCTTCGGATGTGAAATTCACCTGCAGGTCATCACAAAAAACGGTGATGTCCACCTGCCCTGTTTCAGGCAAGTGAATACGTAAGGTGGCCTGGCCGTTAATTATGTAGAATTGACCGTCCGCATGAATTTCCAAATCATCCAGGTTAACAATCTCTGCAAATTCAGGTATCAGCTGTATGCTCTCCAGGTCGTCAATGTCAACGAAAAAGTCTCCTACGGTAAACGTGAAAATCTCCGTAAGTCCTTCGTCACTGAGCGGGATCCTGTCGTCGACCTCATATGCCTTGATACGCCAGGCGTAATCCTGGCCCATATCGAAGGGAAGCTCGTCCGGTGTATGAATGAACACGGGCTGCATCGTGGTCTCCAGCACGTGCTCCCGGTTAGCCTGGATGGCCTGCAGGGGCGTTTGGCCGGCAAGCAATTCAACAATAAGGATTTCATATTCGAACCGGAAACCCGGAATGGGGATAACCGGTGTCCATGAAAATACAGAGTAGATAGGAGGTGCCAACCCTTCATCCATGGGCGATATCAGCAAGGGAGGCTGAGGATAGCGCACTTCAAACCAGGCAAAGCCCGGTATGCTTGTAACCATATGAAACGCATCGACGGCCACGACGTCTATTTCCAGCTCGTAGCTGCCTTCGGCTAAAACGCCCGTTCGGATCACCTCCTCAAGCATAGCATTTTCAAAATAATCATACAGGTCGCCCGAGAACGTCACCTTGGGGATGTCGTCAAAGGTTACATAGTAGTAGGTGCCGGGTTCATACCAAACCGGATCAGAGGAGGCCTGCAACAGCTCTGTGCCATCCCGCGTCAGCCTTACCTCCCACGTGAAAGCGGCAGGTTCCGGATTGGTGCTGTTATACGATAACTGCACGTGATACTTCCCCTGGTAATAATTGTCTTCAATGTCGCTGATGTAAGGAGAGGGAAATACGGGCGGAATACCCCCGATGGTTACCTGCATGGTCTCCTGGGTGTGCGCAGACGTTACTGATGCGAGAAAGACCAGGATGAGTAGTATGATTTTTTTCATCTGTTAATAATTTTAATATTTCGGTCAGATGGAACCTCCATTAGACAATCATTTCCCTGTGTGTCAATTTTTTGGCATGGAGGTTTCATCTGTTTATAATTTGATTAAATCGGTCACATGCCTGTCCCGCTCATGCGTGGAGAGCTCGCCATGCAATAATCATCGCCGTGTGTGTCAAAATCTTGTCGCGGGCGTTTCATGCTGTCATTTCTACTCACGCCCTGTGTGCTTTCTTATGTGTATAGATATCCCGTCTTAGTTGCAGAGGAGTAACCCCTTCCCGCTGCAAAACATGGCATGGATCAACATGTTTTCCATTTGTTTGAATACAGCCATGTCACGAATTGCCCGCAGGCAAGACAAAAGATGTCCTTTTAATGTATGTTCAGGTAAGTGCTCTGCTCTAACCGACGATGGTCGTTAAAGATAAATAGAGAGGTAACGGGAAGTTTAACAATAGTAGTGATGAATCGACTCCCCGCAGGTTTGTTGTTTTTGTGCGGAGGAACCAGATAGAACTGAAACAAAATGACCCTGTCAGCACTTTTATTATATCCACCTTGTACAAATGTAAATAAAAATTTAACTTAAATACTTGTTTAACCTAATTTTTAACCTTTTTAAATTACAGAGAAACCTCCGGGTACTACAAAGACAGTAAAAATAATTTCTAACCAGCATTATTTGTAACAGAGCCAGTTTTTCACTATCATTGTAAACAGATTTCCAATAATGCTTTTTCTGGAAGCAGGTTTATAATACAACACATCAAAAATTAAACGTACAAGCTTATGAAAAAACTTACAACTTCAACTTTCTTACTTGTAGCAGCTCTTATGCTTGCTTTTGGTCCTGCTGCCACAGCGCAGCATAGCGACAAAGACGCCCACGGCCTTCCTTTCATGGAAGATTTTGAAGCCATGGGAGACGAAACGCCGGATGACTGGATCCCGGAAGGCTGGCTTAACATCGACGGCAATGACAATGGCCACAAATGGTACTGGGCAGACTTCGGTGACCCGGAAGAAGAAGACTACGAAGCGTACATGCTTTCCCGCTCCTGGGATGGAGATAATCCGGTTGATCCCGACAGCTGGCTTATCACCCCTGCCATCGAACTGGATGAAGTGGGCGGGGAACAGGAGATCGAGCTCACCTTTTATGTGACCCCGACAGCGTCGACGGCCGGTTTCCGGACTGAAAAATACCAGGTGCTTGTTTCCACCACCGATGATGACCCGGAAAGCTTTACGATGATCTACGAAGAAACGCTATCTGAGGATGATGAGAACTGGGTGTGGCTTGAGAGAGTACTCGACCTCACAGAATATGCCGGTGAAACTGTATACGTGGCATTCCGCCACTATGATTCGCCTGACAATGACAGGATCGCCCTGGAAAGGGTCATGATCGAAGTTGTGGGCGACGATGATGTGTCTGTGCCTGATGTGGCCGATGAAACAGCCATCAGCGTATTTCCCAACCCCGCCTCTTCATCCCTGACCATCTCATCAAAAAATCAGATCAGTGAAGTCATCATGACCGACATTACCGGAAGAACAGTCAAGGCCCTGCCGGCAAACGATGTCTCTGTCACCCTGAACATCTCCGGCATCAGCAACGGATTTTACCTCGTAAACATCCACACGGACAAAGGTGTGCACACACAAAAGGTACAGGTCATACACTAGGGTGTTTCTTTAAACAGGGATTACCGGGCGGTATAATTTTTTCTTTAACATAACACGCTCTGGTAAAAGCAATAAACCCGGGCTGCCTCTCCATAAAAAGAAGGTTTCCCGGGTTTTTTATACGCATCGGCGAGGTACGTCATATACACAAGGCAGAAAAGTCATTCTTCAAACAAAAAACATCATCAGGAATACACCTCTGTGGAAATCCCCAGCTCCTCCACCTTGCCGGCTATCTTCTGCAGCTCATCCAAATCGACCTTTTCCACATTTTCAGCGGGCGTGGCCCGGGCAATGGGATAGATCATAACCCCTTTGGGCTGTAATATTTTAAGGTACTCCAGCCAGGCATTGACCTCTTCCGGGGTTGTGTTGTCGAAGGGTTTGCCCTCGTGGGTTCCGCGCACAAAAAGACTCTGTACAATCATCTGGCCCTTAAACTGTGAAAGGTTGCTGATGATCTGGTCAAGGCTGATTTTCATCCTGGGGTTGTTGATCTGCTGAAAGGTTTCTTCGTTGCCTGCATCCAGCTTCAGGATGTTCTGATCGACCTTTTTCAAGGCTGAGGCCACCTCCGGCTTCCCGGCAAGGCTTCCATTGCTGAGCACGGCGATACGGGCAAAGGGATAATGTTTGTCCCTCAGCCCGATGGTGTCATCGATGATGCGGGCAAAATCCTTGTGTAAGGTAGGTTCGCCGTTGCCGGCAAAGGTGATGGCGTCGAGCATGGCACGCTTCTTACGCATGGCCGTCAGCTTTTCATCCAGGGCTTGCTGTATTTCTTCGCGTGTGGGGTAGGTAAGGCAAGCTTCTTTTTTGGGCTTTGTCCAGCCGCACTCGCAATAGAGGCAGTTGAAGGTGCAGTGTTTTTTGTTCAGTGGAAGGAGGTTGACGCCCAGGGAAATCCCGAGCCGTCGGCTTTTGATGGGGCCAAATATGATCTGTTCAAAAAGAAAACCGTTCATGCAAAGGGGAAATTGGTTTTTCTGTATCTGTTTTTTGTTGAAATACCAGGATTGACACACGGATGACGGGGTGCTCAGCTCCCAGCCCTCAGCTCTCAGCTCTCCGTGCCCTGCTCCACGTTCTCCGTTCCCTGCTCCACGTTCTCCGTATTCTGCTCATCCTCTTCGTGCTTTTTGCTTTGGGGATAAAAAAACTTTTTCTGAAAAATGATCACCAGAAAAACACCCGAGGTAATGGCCGCATCGGCGAAGTTAAAAACGGGCCGGAAGAAAATGAAAGGCTGATCTCCCACCAGGGGCATCCAGGATGGAAAAGTACCGGTAATCAGGGGAAAGTAAAGCAGATCTACTACCTTACCGTGCAAAAAGCTTCCATAACCTCCCTCTTCAGGCAGGAACCGGGCCACCTGGCCATAGCTGTCGCTGAAAAGCAGGCCATAAAACGCACTGTCGATGATGTTGCCGAGGGCGCCGGCAAGGATGAGAGCCACGCTTACGATCAGGCCTTTGTGTGCCTCTTTAACCACCAGACGGTAAAGATACCAAGCAATGAAAATCACAGCCAAAATGCGAAAGAGGCTGAGGATAAGCTTGCCATAGTCGCCGGAAAACTCCATCCCAAAAGCCATTCCGTAGTTTTCGGTGAAATGGATGATAAACCAGTCACTAATCACAGGAATACTTTCTCCCAGTGTCATATTGGTCTTGACCAGGACTTTGGTCACCTGGTCTACCAATAGCACGCTAAGCAGAACAAGCCAGGGGATATGTTTTCTCTTCAAACCAGCCAGGGATTATTTTTGGTCAGATAATGGGCCCGTCATCACGTTTCGTTGGGCTTGCGATTCATCTTGGCCTCAATGCTAAGGGTAGCATGTGGCACGCTCCTCAGGCGCTCTTTGGAGATGAGCTTTCCGGTAACACGGCAAATGCCATAAGTGCCGTTCTCAATACGGATAAGTGCGTTCTCCAGGTCGCGGATAAACTTCTGCTGGCGCGCTGCAAGCTGACTGTTCTCCTCTTTGGAAAGCACCTGTGAACCTTCTTCCAGGATTTTGA
>SLEW01000032.1 GCA_007124575.1 Bacteroidales bacterium
AAAGCCAGTAAGCTGGCTGCACGTTACCAGGGCCTCCTGCCACCGGGCTGGAAGGGGCAGCTCGCCAGTGAGGACGGCGATGATGTCTTGCCTTCGTACTACTTTGTCAGCGGCTTTGCCCACCCTGAACTTCCGGTTTTTGGTCGCGATGGCATGATGCCGGCCAGCTGGGGGCTGATTCCGCACTGGGTCAAAGACCGCGACCTGGCGGATAAACTCCGCAACGGTACCCTGAATGCTGTTGGGGAAACCGTTTTTGAGAAGCCTTCATTCAGGAAAAGTATTCGCACACAGCGCTGCGTGCTGCCTGTGGACGGTTTTTTCGAGTGGAGGGCCTGGCAGGATAAGAAATATCCATACTTCATCTATCCCGATGGCGACGATATGTTCACCCTTGGCTGCCTGTATGATCTGTGGACAGACAAGGTTACCGGTGAGATGATCCAAACCTTCAGCATCATCACCACACCGGCCAACCCTTTGCTGGCCATCATCCACAACCAGAAGAAACGGATGCCGCTGATTCTGCCCCGCGACGCAGAGGCCGCCTGGGTGGATCCCGACACACCCCATAACCTGGTCAAAGAAATGATCCGACCTGCCGATGAACAGGGCATTCAGGCGCATCCGGTATCACGCAAGCTTAATTACGCACGGCAGGATCGAAACACCCCGGAGGCAGTTGAGCCTGCAAGCTATCCGGAGCTACCAACCCTCTAATCCGGATTGACCTTATTTTGCTATATGATCATAGCCGCAGGACTGGGGCAACATGTTGCAGCTTGTTACCTGTAATAATGGTCCTCAGGGTTTAAGTGTACTGTCTTATCCTGTATTATTCCTGCAGGTTAGAGAATCTGTCTGAGTTTAAAAATAATATATGTCCCAACGGTCAACAGACTTTTTGTGGTTGAACTTCAGGATATCCTCACGGTATTTCTCCGGGAGCTCCCTGTTTGCCCTGACAAGCAGTACATTTCCGGGTTTGACAAGCTCCGGGAATTGTTCGGGGTGTTCTACAAGGTTTTTCAGGTTTCTTTTCCAGGAATCGTCAGATTCAAATTGGAGCTCTCGCTTTAGTGTGGGTCCGCCGTCATAGAGTGAGATAATGTTTATGTCAGTGAGAAACTGTATGGAGGGCACTCTTCGATCGTAGATCAATATATTTTCAGTATCCGGTAATTCTTCCTGTATAAAGGCGGCAACCCTTTTATTATCTTTAACTATTTCAGGGTTGTAATCATAAATGTAGGGAATGATTAACAAGAGCCCATACATAAATACAGCAGCTGCCAGGATGGTTTTTTCCTTTTTAATGATGGGCGTGACTCTTAGCACAATCAGCACAGAGAACGTCATGATCAGCAGGAAAAACACGTGTTTTGAAAGGTGGATGTCACTCGTAACCAAGGGAACAAGAGCCAGGGCTACAAGAAAGGTCATGTGAAAGATAAACTGGATATTCTCCCAAATCTTTTTTTGTTTTATGGGCATTCGCCCCCATGCCCATATTGCTGCTATGGCAATTCCTGCGTATACGGGTAATACATAAAGCAACATTTTGGAGCTGCTCATGGAAAAGAACAGAACAGGAGGGACTATCCACATAAAGAAAAGGATGCCAACCCCGCTTTTGAATGTCTTTTTCCGGAACAACCGGGTTATGAGCATGACACCCCATGGAAAGCTGGCTGCAGGCACTATGGCCAGGAAATACCACCAGGGTTCCGTTCTTCGGAAGACATCAGTTGCAAACCGTTCTACAGTATGTCTGATAAGAAAATAATCCAGGAACTGTTGATCCTGAATGTATAAATATATGAACCAACCCAGTCCGGTAACCAGCATCAATGCAAATCCAAGGATATGGGAAGCCGCCCTCTTCGGGGGCTTTATTCCTCCCAGGTAGCCTCCGATAATAATAAAGAGTGGAAATATGAAAACCACCGGACCTTTGGTGAAAAATCCCAGACCCAGTGACAAATAGAACAGGAACAAGTATCGTTGTTGTTTAAACAAAGCAAATCTGAGCCACGCATATATCGATAATAGCACAAAAGTGGTGAGATATACATCTGTTGTAAGTGTCCTTGAAGACATTATGACTCCCGGCAGAGCAAAGTAGAGGATTGCCGAAAGAAAGGCAAGCTTCTTGCTTTTCAGCAGCAGTTTGGCTATGCCGTAAACGATGAGGATTTGTAAAATTATGGCGATCTGGAGGAAGAACCGGGCGCTGAATCCACTTGTGCCGAATAATTTATAACTGGCTGCGGTAATCCAGTAAGTCAGTGGGGGTTTGTGGTAGTGTTTGATCCCCATTAGTGTGGGATGAAGGTAATCGCCTGATTCCTTCATCTCATTGGAGATTTGTGCATACCTCGCTTCGGTGGATTCGGAGACCGTCCAGTCATTCAAATTGGCAAACAAGGCAAAGCCGGCAATGACTGACAGAAATAACAGCCTGTATCGCTTGAGGTGTGCCAGGATGCTGAAAGAGGTGGTATTGATTCTTTTTTGTGGCATATAATGCAAATACAAATTTCTTGTGTATACCAGCAACCCGAAAAATTGGCCAATGAACAATACAGCATCATTTCTCATTATGGCATATCCAAGGATTAATAAAGCACCTACAAGGCTTATGATCCAGAATAACGGAGGGAATTCAGATGCCTTTTTCTTTTCCGAGTATGCCCATTGCACCACAAACCTGAATGTAAACACAACCTGCCCAATGCTGCCATAGGTAAGAAGAAACAGGGGTATTTCGGGGTTGTTCAACAGGCCGTTCACCGACTCAAAAGAAAACATGAGTACGGAGAGCACCAGCACTAAGGGGATCAGATAAAAGGCATACCTCAGGGGCAGATATAGTCTCTGCCATTCTTTTTTTAGCTGTAAATTTCTGATATATACATAGTAAGATATCATCTGGCCTCCGATGATCACGATATCATTTCTGAAAAAACCATATAACATCAGGAGCAGGGAGGCCAGCAAACTCAGGTGCCAGAATATGACAGGCGACATCACCTTCCCTGCCAGCTCAGATTTTGTAAGCTGGATGATAAACCGTGCTGAAAACAATGCCTGGGCGATCATCCCCAGGGCCAACACTATATAGTAATCCATAGAAACAGTTATTTCTCGGGGCTTTTTTCAATGATATGATATGAGATGTTTCTCTTTTTAATCCAGTAGACTGCCAGTGTGTCCAGAAATGGTTTAATGATCCGGTTGCCAAGATGATATTTTGCCTGCCCTTCGATGCGTTGAAAATGCCTGACCGGGATTTCTTTTACTGTGCCGCCCTGAATTTGGACCAATGCAGGGATAAACCGATGCATCCCTGTATAAAAAGGAATTTTTCTGGCCATATCGGTTTTTAAAATTTTCAGGGGACAGCCCGTATCTTTGACCCCGTCGACCAGCACCCGGCGCCTGAAAGAGTTGGCGATCAACGATGAAACCCTTTTGATAAATTTGTCTTTACGATTGTGGCGATATCCTATCACCAGGTCATATTGATGCATGTAGGGCAGCAAAAGGGAAAAGTCCGAAGGGCTTGTCTGCAGGTCTGCATCCAGGTATCCGATCCATTTGCTGCGAGCGTGGTCTATCCCTGCTTTGATAGCAGTGCTTAGCCCGCGGTTCTGGTCAAGGGAAATATAAGCGTACGTTTCATCCGACTGACAGATCTTTTTAATCTTCTCGAGGCTTGAATCAGTCGACCCGTCATTTACAAACAGAACATTAGTTATTAAGGTGTTGCTGGCCAGAAACTTGTCTGTTTCAGCCTTAAGCCTGAACAAACTGTCTTGTTCATTGTAAACGGGTACAACGATGGTTAATTCGGAGGCAGGCATACCAGACTATACATAAAGAGAATTGAATAAAAGGGAAACTTACATTTGCAAAAGTAAAAGATAAAATTTCAAAACTCCTGTTCAGGCCTTTTAATTTTTTCAGGATCTGCATTTTTTTAGGCATCATCACTAAAAGAATCTCCAATATATAAACACCAGTCCGAAGCCAATCAAGAAAACGATACCGGAAACAGACAAAAGCTTTTCCCATACCCTGGGTTTGTATTGTTCAGGGACATTGCCCAGTAACATCACCCGGTAGTTGAGCAGGGCAAACAGGGGGGCGGTAAGGAATGACAGGATCATAGCCAGACTAAGCATATCCCCTAGCTGGTTTGCGAAATAATTAATGATGACAGTACTGATAACCACGCTGATGACTACCCACGCCCGGTGCATCCAGCGCAGATGCGGCATGAGTCTTTCCGACATCAGGGTCAGGGAGGTGGAAAGCACCCTGGGGTAGGCATCCACCAGCGTGAGGGTGGTGCTGAGCATGGCAGTGAACGCGCCGATCATGATCAGCGGGCTTGCCCAAGCCCCAATGCTCTCACTGTAAAGGTCTACCAACTGACGGGCAAATACCGGTCCCTCCGATGAAAACTGCACACCCGTGCCGTACATCACCATACGGCCAAGCACCATGAATACCAATGCCATCAATACGGTGGTGTAATACCCCGCGTGAAAATCGATCATGGTTTCCCGCATGGATGAAACCTTTTTCTGCAGCCTTTCCCGCGACTTCATCCATACGGATGGCCATACCGAGCCTTCAATGGGCGCAGGCATCCAGCCCATGAACATGATGACAAAGCCGAAAGAGGCGTCTGTCCAGGGTGAATCACCCACGAAGCCGGCCTCTGCCACAGGGCCATTATATACGCTGATCACCATGGCAACCAAAGTGGATAAGGCCAGCACAGCCACGACGACCCTGCCGACCCTGAGCAGTATGTTGAATCCGCCGATGATGATGATGAGGGCACATGCCAGCAGTAACACAAAGGAGATCGTGGGGATGCCCAAGTGACCGAACCCGAAATTTGTAGCCAGGCTGCCCGACAGCATGGCCACGCCGGCAATGTTGATCAGGCCGGTAATGACATTCATCAGGAAGAATATCACCAGGTATGTGGTGCCAAGCCGCCGGTACCCCTCCAGCAGGGTTTCTCCCGTGGCTGCCGTATACCGCTGGCCGTACCTGAAAAACGGATATTTGAAAAGGTTGATTAAGATGAGTATACCCAGCAGCGACCATCCGTAATGGGCGCCTGCCTGGGTGCTGGCCACCAGGTGTGAACCACCTATGGCCGCTCCTGCCAGTAAAATCCCCGGTCCTAAATGCCTCATATGTAAAAAATGATTTTTTATTATTGCAATAGGGTTTGAATTTACGTGTTGTTGACCCCGTTTCTTGCTGTAAAGGAAGCCAGGAGGAACGCGGATGACACGCCATCATTAAAAACCGGTTGCTCGCGGCTGTTAAAACAATTGGACCCCGGCAGTCAGGATAATGATGAACCCGATGGCACCGCCCAGCAGTCCCAGGATCAGCACAGGGATGAGATTCTTTTTCAGCAATTCGCCTTCCAAACCTGTTAGTCCGACCGTGGCGCAGGCGGCAATGATGTTGTGCACGCCGACCATGTTTCCTACGGCGCCGCCGAAGTTTTGCAGGCTCACAGCTATTGTTCTTGATATCTCAGTCTGCTCTGCCACGGCATATTGAAACAGGGAGAACAACATATTGGATACCGCGTTGGATCCCGCCATGAAGGTGCCCAGCACGCCGGCAAAAGGACTTATCAGCGGCCAAAGGTCACCGGTGGCTCCTGCCACGAAGTCTGCCATGGCCAGGGGCATGCTGATGAGGTTAGATGGGTTGTTACCCGACTGCATCATCAACCTGACCATCGGCACGGCAAACACCAGGGCGATGGCCGGTCCTTTCGAACGTTTAAGCGTATCGAACCAGGCAGTCTGTGTCTGTTTTCGCGACATCCCGAAAAGGGGAATGCTCAGCAGGGCCACCAGCATGAAGGGAAGGACACCCGGATTATATAGCGGCCCGAAGCTTATATCCACGCTGGTACCAAAGACAGTCATCACGTCAATACTTTGTGCTGCCAGCCATTCGCCGACAGGCAGATCCCTGAGCCTGGTGATGATAAGCAGGATCCCGATGAATATGTAGGGCATCCATGCCTTTCTGATCGAAAAGGGTGGAGGCCCTGTTGGTGCTTCCATTTTGATGGCGCCCGTCCAGTGGGGTTCCCATTTTTCCGGGCTGGCAAAATTCCAGGTTTTGCGGGGTACAAGAAAGCCCCTCCTGGTGGCGGGTATCACGATCAATAGGCCGATAAGACCACCGAAGATGGATGGGAACTCCGGGCCCAGGAAAGCGGCCACGAGCACATAAGGAATGATAAATGATGCTCCGGCAAACAGGGCATAGGGCCAGATGCTGAGCCCTTCGCGCAGGCTTTTCTTTTCGCCAAAGAAGCGTGTCATCATGCCCGTCATGATCAGCGGCACAAGGAGCCCTGGCACCATGTGCAGGATCGATGTCCAGAACCCCACCTGGTGGATGAACATATCATAAGTCAGTCCGCTGGCCTCAACAGCCGATTCAATAACGGGGAGGTTCAGTGATGTGCCGACCCCGATGAGCGTGGGTGTGCCGATGGCCCCGAAAGACACGGCTGTACTGTTGGCAATGAGGGCTACCATGACCGCTGCCAGGGCAGGAAAGCCCAGTGACAGCAATAGCGGTGCGGCCAGCGCTGCAGGTGTGCCAAAGCCGGCAGTCCCTTCCAGGAAGCTGCCGAAAAGCCAGGCGATGATAATGGCTTGCACCCTCTTGTCGGGGGAGATGCTGGTAAAGCCCCTGTTTATGGCTGCGATGGCGCCGCTCTCCCGCAGGGTGAACAACACCGCCAGGGCCCCCATCACGATAAGCAGGATGTCAATGGCAATCACAAGGCCACTCAGGATAGCGGCCCCTATCCAGTCAGATGGCACCTCCCATACAAACAGGGCCAGCAACAACGTGATCGCAAAAGAAACCGGCATGGCGCGCGTGGCGGGCCAGCGGAATCCTGCCATCAGAACCATGATGGTTAATATCGGCAGAAAAGCAAGAAATGCAAGCAGTCCCTGTGACATAAATTACATTCTTATACTGCTAAGTGTTTTGCTACCCACCCAAACAAAAGATACGCCCTGTTTGTTTAGGAATGGTAAACGCAATAACAATTCATGCTATGGCAAAAATCGCATTTTTCTCCACTCAGACTTATGATCGAAGGTTTTTTGAAGGCTCCACGGACAAACATCAATTTGAGTTTTTTGAAACACGCCTGAAAAAAAACACCGTGAAGCTGGCCAATGGCTTTGATGGCGTTTGTGTATTTGTGAATGACAGGGTAAACCGCGAAGTGCTTAAGTCTCTTGCTGAGATGGGCGTGAAGCTCGTGGCCCTGCGCTGTGCAGGGTTCAACAATGTGGATCTGAAGGCGGCGGAGGAATTTGGTGTCAGGATCATGCGTGTACCTGCCTATTCACCGGAAGCCGTGGCCGAGCATGCCATAGCCCTGATCATGACGATGGCACGTAAGACGCATAAGGCTTATAACAGGGTCAGGGAAGGTAATTTTTCGCTGGAGAGGCTCACAGGCTTTAACATTCATGGCAGGACCATTGGCGTGATAGGCACAGGTAAGATAGGCCAGGCCTTTGTCCGGATTGCCCGGGGCTTTGGTGCCAGGGTGATAGCCCATGACAAATATCCCTCAAAAGAGATGGAAAAACTGGGCGTGGAGTATCTTGGCTTTGATGATGTGTTGGCCAACAGTGACATCCTCAGCCTGCATTGCCCGCTTACCCCGGATACCGAACATCTCATCAATGCCAAATCCCTTGAGAAGATAAAAAAGGGAGCGATGCTGGTGAACACAAGCCGTGGCAAGCTGGTGGATACCGCAGCTGTTATCGAAAGCTTAAAGAATGATCACCTTGGTTCGCTGGCCATTGACGTGTATGAGGAGGAGGACAAACTGTTTTTCCGTGACCTCTCGGAGCTCATCATTCGTGATGACCAGATCGCGCGTCTGATGCTTTTTCCCAATGTGCTTGTTACCGCACACCAGGGCTTCTTTACAAGCGAAAGCCTGCAGGAGATCACGAGGATCACCCTGCAGAA
>SLEW01000242.1 GCA_007124575.1 Bacteroidales bacterium
AGTGAAAAGGCGGAATTGTAAAAAGCAAAATGAACGAAAATTTTACGACCATGTGTTTTCTTTAATATATATATAACGTTTTCATTTTTCTTTGTATTTTTCGAAAAAATATTCAACTACATTATTTTATTACATATTGAGTATTCATATGCCTATTGCCCGAATACCTGTTGCCATTCTATTCCTCTTGTTTGTTTTCCTCCAGGCAGGCCATCCCAGTCCTTTTGAGTTTGGTGATATATCCAATGAGGATCTTGACCTGGAAAGGTATCGTGAAAAATATCCGGAGGATCATGCCGTAATGATTGGAGATATTGGGGAGTGTCGCTTTGTGTATAATAACAATACCCAGCGGTTCCAGTTCGAGTTTCAGCGCACGTTCCGGCTGATGGTCCTGAATGAGTCAGGAGGGTATCTGGGCGACTTTTCTATTCCCTATTATGCCACTGATGAAAACAGTGAGTCTGTATCCCGCTTCCGGGCGCATGTATACAACCCCGGCGGTCGCAGGCCCGATCGCGACCGGGTCCGGCAACGCGATGGGTATACCGAACATGTCAAGGGGAACTGGCACGAGCTGAAGTTTGCATTTCCCAATATAAAGCCCGGATCCGTCATAGAAGTCAGGTATACCATCACCTCGGATTTTCTCAGGCACCTGCGCGACTGGCAATTTCAATATGAGTTTCCGGTGGAGCACAGCGAGTTCTCTTTGCGCCTGCTATCGATATTCAGCTACAGAATGTATTATCGTGGATTGATTGATCTTGATGAATCGGAATCGTGGAATGTGGTGGAAAATATCCGGGTAAACCGCTCTGCAAGTGTCTATGGGTCAGCAGTGGACGCAGGGCACCTCAATGTTGACATTGATGCCACGCAATATCGCTGGTTAGCTGAAGATATCCCTGCTTTTCGCGAAGAACCTTTCACAGATAATATCGCAAACTACCTTGCATTGATGAATTTTGAAATGGTTGGGGAGCAATGGCCTGACAGACCAGCCAACGATTTTACCCGCACATGGCAGGATGTCCAGCAATCATTGTATCAAAACAAACGATTTGGTGGTTTTCTGAATCACGCCATGACCGAAGTAAATCGTTTCGCTCAACCTGCAGAAGAATCATCCGGGGATGAGATCATGGCATACGCACTTGAAACCATTCGTAAACACATCAGATGGAACAACCGGTCGCACTATCTGACCTCGGAACTGCCCTACGTCGTGCTTGAGTCCGGAAGCGGCAATGCGGCCGAGATGAATCTTCTTTTGCTCGCCCTGCTGAGAAGACATGATCTGGATGCCAGGCCTGTTTTGCTGAGTACGGTAGAAGGCGGGCATTTAAGCTACGATAGTCCGACCCTTCAATTTAATTATCTTTTGGTCGCTGTAAACACACAAGATGACGAATACATCCTCCTGGATGCCACAGCCCCTCATTTCCCACCAGGGTATATTCCACCACGAGCCATCAACAGGAAGGGCAGGATCATTACCGAGGAATCTTCGGAATGGATTCCTTTGATCAACCCTGAGTTGCCGAAAACGGTAAAACACTACGAGCTGACCCTGGAAGAAGATGGAAGCCTTACAGGAACAATGGAATATGCATATCATGACTATGCACGGCACCTTCTGCTCGGGGAAATAGAATACAGAGATGAAGAATGGGTTCTGGACAGAACCCGGCAAAGGGTTGAAGCAGAGCTCGAAAGTTTTGAATTGATCTTACCAGAAGCAGACAATGAATCACTTGTCAAGAAAGCCTCCATCGCAGTTGAACCTGCACAAAGCCAGGTGCCCGGTGAGATCTATCTTGACCCGCTTCTTTTTGAAAGCCTGAGAGAAAACCAATTCCGTCGGGATGAAAGACATTATCCCATCTATTTTGGACAACGGTCCCAGACAGTCATCACCATAAACCTCCAATTTCCCGAAAGCTTATCCCTGGATCATATACCGGAAGATTACGAGGTAAAATGGAGAAATGAGTTACTTTATACATTTTCTGCAGAGAAAATAGCGGATAATACACTGCAGATCAGTGCCAGTACCATTATCAGTACACCCGTGGTTGAAGCATCATACTACAGGCAGGTTAAAGAATTTTTTGATCGTATCGTAAATCAAAACATGGAGCAGCTTGTCTTTATACAGAATCAGTAAATACAGACAGATCCATCCTTTAATATGAATTATTGAATATCATAAATCCTTGTGACTTATTTACCCATTCAAACCAACTACACTATGTACATCAACACCTCACTCAAACCACTTGGAAGCTTTTGCTTTTTGTTGTTCTTTCTGATCGTCTCGCTGGCCAATGCGCAGGCGCAGCCATTTCGTATCGGACGGGTATCCGCCGAAGATTTTATCCAGGGCGAATATGAGAAAGACCCTGATGCAATCGCTGTGATCTTATATGATTACGGCAGCACGTACCTCGATCTTGATACCCGGAGCGGCAGCTTTTATTATGTGTATGAAAAGAAGATCCGCGTACAGATCCTGGATGAGGATGGGTATGATTGGGCAGATTTATCCATTCCCCTTTTGGATATCCGTGGTACACGTGAGGGCATGTCCCGCTTCCGGGCGCATGTACACAACCTGGATGGCAACCGGGTAAACTCCACCAGGATAAGATCCAGGCACGGCATAACCGAAAGAACCTCTGATAATCTCAGAACCATTAAATTCAGTTTCCCTGACATTCAGCCCGGTTCTATCGTTGAATACCGGTACTCCATTCGATCCCCATTTTTGTACAACCTGCCCACCTGGCAGTTTCAGTATGCCGTTCCTGTAGAATATAGCGAATACAACCTTGAACTTCCGGAGTTTTATAACTACCAGTTTTATATGCAGGGCTATGAGGATCTTGATATTTCTGAACAGGACGTGTCTTCCGTGAGCTATTTACTTCCGTCTGGAAATCGACCACAGGATGGCACAGGAAGGGTTTCAGCAAACACCACCACCTACAAATGGGTAATGCGTGATGTTCCTGCCATGCGTCCCGAGCCATATACCACGAGTATTCGCAATTATCTTTCCATGATTCGCTTCGAACTGTCCAGCATCATGTTTCCAGGAAGAACACCCATTCCTTATACCACCAGTTGGCGCGATATTGACAGCCGCCTCAGGGAGGATGAAGACTTCGGCGGGTTTCTCTCTGGAAACAGGCAGTTGCGGCGGGATGTCGATGCATTGGACATTGCTTCTGGCAGCGACATGGAAAAAATTGCTGCCGCAATGCAGTATATCCAGGACAATATCCGATGGAACGAGCGCAGAGGCATTTATGCAAGCGGGTCACCGCGAAGCGTATTTCGTGAGGGATCTGGCAACGCCGCAGATGTCAACCTCATGCTGGTGGCTGCACTGAGAGAGCTAGGCATCGAAGCAAACCCGGTTGTTTCCAGTACGCGCGATAATGGCGTTGTGATTCAGTCATTTCCAACCATGTCCAGGTTTAATTACCTGCTGGCGGCAGTAAGGCTTGAAAATGATGAGCTTTTGCTGCTGGATGCCACCGACCGGTTTTGTCCCCCGGGCATGATCCCCACAAGAGCCCTGAATGGACATGGTCGATTGATCAGCGAAACCTCCGCAGAATGGGTTGCGCTTGAAACAAATTATCTATCCCATGAGCAAAGGGATTATCACTTTTCCATGGATCAAAACGGTCATCTTACCGGAACCTCAAGGGTCGAGGTGAGCGATTATGCCGCATATTCTGTGCGCCGCGATCTCGAATTAAAAGGTAATTTGGATGAGTACATCGAAAGCCTGCAGGAAGGTGCAGCCGGCAAGGAGATCATTTCCCTGGCGATTCAAAATGAAGAGGAGCTGGATCAACCCCTGATCAAGGAAATGGAACTGGAAGTAAGTGAAGCCTTCAGTCATGCCGGTGATATGATCCTTTTCACACCCATGCTATTTGAGGCGCTTGAAGAAAATCCATTCCGAATTGATGAACGGGTGTATCCTGTGGATTATACTGTACCCTTCAGAGAAGATATCAGTATGGTATTCGATATACCACAAGGCTATGAAATAGACTTTTTACCGGAACCTGTTCAGATTACCCTTGAAGATCAGGCCAGTTTTGCATATTCCCTGGAGCAAAATGAAGACAATCAGATTGAATTGACCTACCATTTTGAGATAAGCCAAAGTATGTTTTTGCCTTCAGACTATGAAGCGCTGCAAGAACTTTATGGTGTAATGGTCGAAAAGCAAAATGAACAGATTGTATTCACTGCACTGTAAATATATCATTCACATAGCATCGGCATGCTGGAAGACATGCTGATACGTCCACATACCGCGAATGTTATGAAGAGAAAAAATCCTTTATCCTGGCTTACCTGCTGCCTGCCGGCGTTTTTGTTTCTGGTCTCCGGAACACTTACTGCCGCTAACATTTACGATGTGTCTGACATTCCGGAACATCTTAAAGAGGACGCCATTGCCGTTGTGCGAAAGAATCACCGCACTTTTGAAGTCAGTTCCGAAAGAAGGGCAAGTTATACCGAGCATCGTGTCATAACCATCCTGGAGCGCAGGGCAGAAGGACTTGCCGATTTATTTGTTTCCTATGATGACTTTCGCCGGGTAAGGAATGTATCCGGAACCATTTATGATGCAGAAGGGAAGAAGATACGCGACCTGAGAAACCGTGATTTTATTGATCGCAGTGCCGCATCTGCATACTCCTTGTATGAAGACAACCGGATGATTTTTACCGACATTTATCAGAGCCAATTGCCCTTTACCGTTGAATTTGAATATGAGGTGAATTATCGCAGGGGTTTCTTTTTCCCGGACTGGTTTCCACAACTTAGTGCCGGTGTGGCGGTAGAGCAAACCAGCTTTTCCATAATCAGTCCCAGCGATATGGATTACCGTTACAAGGTATACAACTACGATGATATGGAACCGGAGGTTACCACGTCTTCCAGAGCAATGACCCGTAAATGGAAACTGGGAAACCTGCAGGCCATCAAGCATGAAAGCCATATGCCTCCTTTTCACCGAATGGTGCCCTATTTGCTCGTTGGGCCAAATGCGTTCCAATACGACCGTGTGCCTGGAAATATGAGCAGCTGGGAAGAGTATGGGAAGTGGATCGCGTCGCTGAACGAAGGCCGGCAGTCTTTACCGAGGGCAACCCGGTTAAAGGTGCATGCGCTGACAGAAGGAGTTGAGGATCCAGTGGAAAAGACAAGGATCATCTATGAATACATGCAATCCCGTACCCGCTATGTGAGCATTCAGCTGGGTATCGGGGGCTTTCAGCCTTTCGATGCGGAAACGGTTGATGAAACCGGTTATGGTGACTGCAAGGCGCTGGTGAACTATACGCAAGCCATGCTCGCTGAAGTTGGGGTTTCTTCCTATTATACTTTGATACATCATGGAAGCGCCAGAATTCCCGTGAAACCCGAGTTTCCCGCCAAGGCCTTTAATCACGTGATCCTCTGTGTGCCCTTAGAGCAGGATACGCTCTGGCTGGAATGCACCAATAACCGGATTCCCATGGGCTATATCGGAAGCAACAATGCAAACCGCCATGTGTTGCTGATCACCCCGGAGGGAGGCAAGCTTACACGTACACCTGCCTATGGCCACGATGGAAACCACAGGCACCGCAACATCAGTGCACTCCTTCATCCCAATGAGCACGTGGAGTTTGAAAAGACAACCGCGTACAAGGGACTCCGCCTGAGTGATCGGTTCGGCATTTCTTTCAGAGGCAGCGGTGATCAATTGAGGTTTTACCAGGAGCAATTGCCGGTAAATAATCCGGAAATTCTTGACATCTCTTTTTCTCTCCAACCCGGACAGACCCCTTCGCTGGAAGAACATATTCATGCCAAAACCAACCAGTATGTGTCCAGGGCAGGAAACCGCGTTCTATTGCAACCCAATCTTATTTCGCGACTCGAATCGGTACCTTCGGCCACCAGGGAAAGGGTACACCCCGTGCATTTATCTGCAAGCGGATTGTTTACTGATACGGTGAGATGGGACATTCCCGAAGCTTTTGACATATCCTTTATCCCCGAGGATATGGAAATAGATAGCGATTTTGGTTATTACAAAGCCAGCTATACGGTTGAAGGCCAGGTGTTGGTCTATAAAAGGCAATTTTATACCCACTCGGGCACGCATCCTCCTGAAGAATACGATGCTTTTATGGAGTTTTTCCGTGACATTCGCAATGCCGACAGGGCGCAGGTGGTCCTTACGAGAGACTGAGCAAATGCTGTCGTTTTGATGCCAGCAGCAGATTTACAGCTGCTTCACAGCCTCTTCAATGGCGCGGTCGAGCTGCGGGTCTCTTCCCTGTTGGCGGTCGCTGAAATTGTTGTGAACCGGGATATGCGGCGGCACACCTCGCGACTCCAGGTTTTCTCCGTCCAGGCCGTAACACCCCCAGCTAGGCAGCCGGGTAAAAGAACCATCCACCATCTGTTTGCCCGAGGTGAAAATGATCCACCGGTATGTCTCCGTGCCGATGATCGTGCCCAGATCCAGGGCATCAAATCCTTCGGCGGTCATCTCGGCGTCGCTGAGGCTGCGTTCGTTGATCAGCATCACGATAGGGTTGTCGGATGGCGCAAAGTTGGGCTGCGGCGCATCCGGGGTACCTCGATACCGCCATTTAAGATAGGTGCGTTGGGAGAGGAACTGCAGCACGTCGTCGTGCACGTTGCCACCCCGGTTGAAACGGATGTCAAAGATCAGGGCGTCTTTATCCATCGCGTGTGTCGACATGTCTATGATAAACTGGTTCAGCGCCCCTGACGACATGTTTTTCATATACACATACGCGAGCCGTCCGTCGCTCTTTTCCGCGACATATCTGCGGTTCTCCCCGATCCATTCATCATAAAGCAGCGCACTGATCTGATGATGGGAGTGTGGCCTGGTGACCACCTCAAATGCCTCGCCATCGCGCGAAAACTCCAGGACCAGCTCTTCCGGAATGTCTGCAAAATAGAAGTAACGGTGGCGGTTTTGATTCGGGTCAACCGGTCTGCCATTCACAGAAAGGAGCTTGTCGCCGGGCTGGATCTCTTTTTCTGTCAGGTCAGGATGACTGTTGGTGATGATGCGCTTCACGGTCAGCGGTGAATCTGCCGAAAACACGATACCTGTCTCTGCAGTGCGGGCGCTGTAAAAGGTATCCTCCTCATCGCCAAAGCTGCTAAACCCGGTGTGGGATGCATTGAGTTCACCCAGCATGTCGTTCACCAGGCGGCGCAGATCTTCACGCGTGCGGACATAAGGCAGGTGTTCTGCGTAACGGTCGCGCATACCCGGCCAATCCACACCGTGGAAATCTTCTGCATAAAAGTTTTCGTCAAGGGCAGCCCACGTCTCAAAAAAGATCTGGGAAAATTCATTGGCCAGGTTCCTGGAGAAGCGGTGTTCAATAGAAATGGCTTCCATCCTTCCGGAGGACTTGTCGAGTTTTTGGATATTGCCCCCGGCGAGCAGAAGCAGTTGATCTCCGCTTTCAATCATGCGCACGCCTGCCCCAGGTGAGGGGCCTTCGATGCGTTCGGGTGAAGTGCGTTCGAAGTCCCGGATATCCATTTTCCACAACGCCCACTGTCCTTTGTCGTGATTCGACACAAAATAGACTTGCTGGTGATCTTGATGAGGGAACACGTGTGGATCCGACTGCCTGCCAATTCCAGCCACATTTAGTGGTTCCCAGCGTTCGAGTATGCGTTCCGGATCTATGGTGATCTCCACATCTTCAGCATTATCATTTTCATCTTGTGGTTCAAAAAGCGCATCAAACGCATCGGTTTTGCTGGCTGGTGCAAAGCGACTTAACGGGATCCGGTAGAGTCGGTCTTCGGTGTTGCCCCTGGGGTAGTTGGGCTGAAACCGGTCTGTAGCGAAATAGATGTACCTGCCACAGGGAGACCAGTAGGGATGCCGCTCCGACATGCCGGTCTGTGTGATCCACAAGGTGCTGTCTGCGTCCAGGTC
>SLEW01000159.1 GCA_007124575.1 Bacteroidales bacterium
AAACTCAACAATCAGGATAGCCCCTGGCTCGCCCTGAATGAAGAAACGGTTCTTTGCCTGTGCCAGATTGTGGGCTGTACGTTCCAGGATGTGATGATCCATCAGCTCCACTGCCGCAGGACCGTGTTTGAGAGCAATGAGGTTGGCTTGCAGCGCTTCTTCCACAGTTTTCAGATGTACGCACACGAGCCCTTTTTCCGGAGGAGGTAAAGGTACCAGGTTGAGCTTGATCTCCGTAAAAATGGCCAGGGTGCCTTCTGACCCACTAAGGATTTGGGAAAAGTTAAAAGGCATATCCCCTCCAAAGGGCATCGTATTAAGCAGGAGGTCAAGAGCATAACCTGTATTTCGGCGCTTTATGTTAGGGTGAGGAAAGTTTTGCCGTATTTCTTTATGGTTGGAAGGGTCAGAAAGGAGTTTAAAAATTTGTTGATAGATCTTGTTTTCCAGCTTGCTGCCAATGCATTTTTGTCTGAAGGCTTCGCTGTCGAGTGGCCCGAAAGACACCTCCTCGCCGTTAGCCAGCAGGCCCTTAATGCCGAGGGTATGATCACGGGTGCTGCCATAGACCAGGGAGTGGGCGCCACAGGCATTGTTTGCCACCATGCCACCTATCATGCAGCGGTTACTTGTGGAAGCTTCCGGTCCGAAGAAAAGTCCGCTGCTTTCCAGAAAACGATTCAGATCATCAAGGATCACCCCAGGTTGAACTTTTACCCAGCGTTCTTCGGTGTTCAGCGCAATGATCCTGTCCATGTGCGAGAAGTCCAGCACCATTCCATGCCCCACTACCTGGCCTGCCAATGAGGTCCCGGCTGTGCGGGGGATGACCGGAAGCTGATGGGAACGACAAAAGGCAAGCACTTTTTTCAGATCATCGGAATGTGCCGGAATACAAATGGCTGCTGGTATTTCCCTGAATACTGATGCATCCGTGGCGTATAACAGACGATGACTCATGTCAGCATGTATGTCCCCATCTATCTCGTTTCGCAACTGGTCAAAAGGAATGGGCGAGGAAGTTTCAGCCATTGTTAGTCAGAAGTTTACTGTCTTTTGAAAATTGGTGGAGATGCTACCTGTGCTCCTGCCAAAGTTTTACGACCCTGTAAATGCAAAGCATGTCACCCGGGCAGACGCTTATTGTGACTGGTACCAAAGGTACAATAATTCATGCTATTATGATTTTTTTCGGTCAGATGTGCCGGACGCTTCGGATGCCCTGCAAGAGTTAAACCCGGCATGATACTATCATTTGCCTTTTTGTCACCCTTTGGGATGGATTTTATGTATCTTCGCAATAAGATAAGCAATAGCTTACTAGCAATAAAACTTCACCGTTATTATTCAAGGGAGAAAACTGTTATGGCGATGATCGTTGCAGAGGATATTCACAAATCATATGATGACCTTAAGGTATTGAAAGGCGTAAGTTTGCGCATTGGCAAGGGGGAAATCGTATCAGTAGTGGGAGCTTCAGGTGCCGGCAAGACGACTTTGCTTCATATTCTGGGTACACTCGACCGGTTCGACAGGGGCAGGATCATGATTGATGGTCGTGACGTAAGCCGACTTGGCGACAAACAGCTTTCTGACTTCCGCAATCAACACATTGGTTTTGTTTTTCAGTTCCATCATCTGTTACCGGAGTTTACTGCCCTTGAAAATGTTTGCATACCGGCTTTCATTGCGGGAAAAAGCAGGCGTTCGGGAGAAATGAAGGCGAAAGAATTACTGGACTTGCTGGGCCTGGCAGACCGTCTGGAACACAAGCCTGCAGAGCTTAGCGGCGGGGAGCAACAACGCGTGGCGGTGGCCAGGGCTTTGGTTAACGACCCGGTAGTTGTGCTTGCCGACGAACCCAGTGGAAACCTTGACTCGCAAGCCTCCCGGGAGCTGCACAGTTTGTTTTTCAGCCTTCGTGACCGTTTCAGCCAGAGCTTCGTCATCGTTACTCACAACGAAATCCTCGCCGACATGGCCGACAGGAAGCTTACCATCCACGACGGCCTCATTCCCTGACCATCTTTTGCAAATCACTTTCACTGATTATTGGAATATTAAGGGAATCAGCTTTTTTGCGTTTTTCGGGACCCATATTATCACCTGCCACCAGGAAGTCGGTCCTGGATGAAAGGCTGCTTTTTACTTCTCCACCATGTTGTGCAATGAACTCTTTAATTTCATCGCGGGAGAAGCCGGAAAAGACCCCGGATACAACCAAAGCTTTTCCGTCAAGTGCACCACCCCTTTCCTGTTTGCTGTCTGTTTCCGTGCTGAATTGCAGCCCGGCCTCTTTGAGTCTTTCTATGATTTTAAGGTTTTCAGGGTCGTCGAACCAGGTGATGATACCGTCGGCGACCTTATCACCCACATCTTTGACCGCCAGCAATTCATCACGCGAAGCATTCTTCAGGTTGTCGATATCACCAAAATGGCGTGCGAGTTTGCGTGCCATGGTCTCTCCAAGGTGCCTGATGCCAATGGCATAAAGAACCCTTTCAAACGGCACATTCCGTGAAGATTCAATCGCATCAAGAATGTTTTTTACGGTTTTATCGCGGAAACTTATCTTTTTCTCCTTCAGGGTGTCGGGATTGACAATGGTTTTTTCCAGACCTATCAAATCATGATAATCCAGGTCATAAAGGTCTGCTATATTGCGGATTTTGCCTTTGCTGATCAGCAGTTCCGTTTTGCCCTGGCCAAGGCTCTCTATGTTCATGGCCCGGCGGCTGATAAAATGTTCTATCTTTCCCTGGATCTGCGGCGGGCAGCCTTTGGCATTCGGACAGTAGTGCACGGCTTCTCCGTGGTTTTTTCTCAGCTTTGTGCCACACTCCGGACAATGCGTAGCAAAAGAAAAGGGTTGCATGTTTGTGCTTCGCTGTGATGTATCCACTCCGGTTACTTTTGGGATGATGTCACCGCCCTTTTCCACAAATACCTTGTCTCCTTTGTGCAGATCAAGCTCAGCCATCCGCTCTTCATTATACAGAGAGGCTCTTTTAACGGTACTCCCTGCGATGCTTACGGGCTCCAGGTTGGCTACCGGTGTTACAGCGCCTGTCCGCCCCACCTGGAAAGTGACATCGTTCAGCGTGGTAATAGCCTGTTCAGCTTTGTATTTATAGGCAATGGCCCATCGTGGAAACTTGCTGGTGTACCCCAGCTCTGCCTGCCGGGCATAACTGTTAACCTTGATCACCACGCCATCTATGTCAAAAGGAAGTGAGGCACGCTTTTCTTCATAATGGTTTATGAAATCAAACACGTCATCTATGGTTTTGCACTTCTTTACGTCTTCAGAAACTTTGAAACCCCACTTTTTCAAAGCCTTCAGACTCTCCCAGTGACTTTCGAAAGGAAGATTGTCCGCATTAGCGGAATAAACATAGCAATCCAGGTTTCGGGCCGCAACAATTTTTGAATCCTGAACTTTCAAGGAACCTGCTGCGGCATTTCGTGGATTGGCAAAAGCGTTTTCTCCCTTATTTTTCTTTTCTGCATTCAGATGAAGAAAGCTTTTGTGGGGCATGATGATCTCACCTCGCACCTCGAGATCTGACACCGGGTCTTCCCGCAGGATGAGCGGAATGCTGTGGATTGTCCTGACGTTGTTGGTGATTTCGTCACCCTGTACACCATCGCCTCTGGTCACAGCCCTGGTAAGCTCACCATCCTCGTATGTGAGGGAGATGGCTACACCGTCATATTTTAATTCACAAACATACTCATAAGTGTTACCAAGTGCCTTTTTAACCCGTTTGTCAAAATCCATAAGCTCTTCCCGGCTGTAAGTGTTGCTCAGCGAAAGCATCGGGTACTTATGCCTGACGGTGGGAAACTTTTTTGTGACCTGTCCGCCAACGCGCTGTGTGGGTGAGTTGCTGTCCGCCAGATCAGGATAAGCTTCCTCGAGTTTTTGCAGCTCTTCAAGCAGCTTGTCAAACTCGTAATCGCTTATGCCGGGTTCGGCCAATACATAATAGCGATAGTTATGCTCATGTATCTCCCTGGTGAGCTGCTCAATCCGTTCCTTAGCTTTTTTCTTGTCCATGTGTATCCTTTTTTGCCTGTTTCGGTATAAAGGCAGGTAAAAATAAAAAAAATGCCGGCATGGTGCCGGCATTTTTATTTGCCTTTACTGATTAATCGGGTCTATGGTCCTCCTATGATGACACTTAGGTTTTTTGAATTGATGAACATCACCGGGATCTTTTCTTTATTGTATAGTACCCTTTCTTCTTCCTTGTTAAAAGGATTGCAAGTAAGCTTATCCGGATCTGAGGTGATCATGATGGCGTCGGCATGCTGTTCTCTTGCATGATCAACCACCTGTAAGCCAAAAGAGCCTTTGGGTGCCGACAGGCTGGTAGTAAACGGTATGTTATGATGTTCCATTATGTCAGTGACTTGTTTCAGATCTGCGCTTATCTTCCTGTCTGTTGATTCGTCATCATAATTGTCAACAAAGATGTCAAAGGTTGATCCTGCTGCTTTGTGCATAATTTTAGCCCATTTCACTTTTTGTTTGGACCCTCGCTGTATGTCCAATGGGAAAATGATATTTTTATATTTATTATTACCGGCGGGCTTCTGGATGACCACAACCGGCACAGGTGACTTCTTCACCACTTTAAGTGCAAAACTGCCAATAATCCATTGGATGCCTTTTTTCCCATGCGTACCCAAAAAGTGCAGCAGAGCATCGTAACGCTTGGCCACATCTGCCATTACATGAAAAATTTTACCCTTCTCCACCACCACGATTGTTTCAATGCCCTGTTTTTCCTTGATCTCTTCTCCTATACCTTCCAGTTTGTCTTTTATGTATGATTCAGGCTTTTTTTCGCGTTTGAGCATCCTGCGGGTGTATTTATCAATAATGTGAAGCAAAAGCACTTTGCCGTTCAGGATTTTTGCCATGGCTACCGCGTTGTCAATGGCGTAATCACTTACCTCCGTAAAGTCTGTTGAGGCTAATACGATGGGTTGTTCGGGATTGTCCATGTCGAAAGGTTTCGTAAATAATTGGATAAAGAGCAGGATTTGCCGTACAATTTATAAAATTATTTTCACATACCCAAACATGGAGTTTTTGAGAAGATGCAGATGCTTATCGTATGGGTATGCGATACATGATGGAATAAAGAAGGGATAATCGCGTATTACTTCCGGATTTGCCAAATCCGCCGATGAAGTAGGGGTCCATTTCAGGATCATCGGTTGATGTAAGCATGATTTTACCACGGAGGCTCCATCCCAGGAAAATGTTATGCCAAATCTCTGTTTTAAGCCCTATTCCGGCTTCAAGCCAGTGTGCCTGGAAGTTTTCTTTTGGTACAGCAGTTTCGTAGTCACCCCAGTAGGGGTCGGAGATCACGATAAAGGGCGCCTCATGCTCCGCTTTGCTGTATCCATAACGGATGGAAGCGAGCACGACATCGTGGGGGTTTTCAGGGTTGCGCTCCAGCATGTTAAAATCGGCTCCTACCCGCAGAAAATAGCCACTGGCTTGGTAGCGGTGGGTCTCCTGCTCCATGTCCACCTGCAGCAAACCACCTTCTATGGTCACGAAGTGGCTTTTACGCCATTCCACATCCAGACTCACTTCTCCGGTAACTACTTCGGGTTCCAATAGATGCCTGGCAAGACCCGATACGTCCAGGCCAGGTCTCACCGAAGGGGTGAACAGCGTATCATTTTCAGCCAATCCTGCCTGGCTAATTACCAGGAATGGTATCAGGAACAAAAATTTTAACATGTTCATCCAGTGAATTGGTTACATCAGGCTCATTTATTTCCAGTGCTTCTATAAAATGTGTAGTATAATCCATGTCCTGCAGTTCATAAAACACTGTGAAGCCGCACTCTACAGATATGAGATGTGTTTCCCGCTCGTAATGTATCCACAGGGTATCCCGGGTATGGAAGTAATCGAAAATAAATGTGGAGTTGTCTGCATGGTGGTTCAATGGCAGTTCAAGGCTGGAAACGGAGAACAAGGTGTCATAGACTGGTTCTTCTGGCTTTTCCAGTGTTAATACCCTCAGGGAATCTATGGATACCCAGAATTCCTCTTCCTGACCTGCCGGGTAAAAGCCAATGCGCAAATTGTTTGCCGTGGCTTTTTCACACACTTCATCATCATCGCATGAGGCTAACATACCCAGGCATATTGCCGGAATCAGCATTAACAGGAGCCGTATGCGGTGTGATTTAATAGCCAGGGCTTGCATGCAGCAAAAATAAGAAAAAACAGGGATCTTAGTGATTTTGATTAAAATAGTGGGCTATGCCCAGGCCGATGAGTTCCTGAACGGGCCGGCAGTCGGGTTTCAGCACACTTCCCCGGGCATTTTTGGCCATGGCGCCGCATCCGCCACCGCATGCAAGCTGCAGGTTGCAATGAAGGCACTCTTTTATGGAGTGGACGTCGCGCTGCTGCCAGGTCTTGATTTTTTCGTGGTCAAGGGAAACAGCGGGATAAAACTGTCCCAACTCCTCACCAGGCTTGCCTACCGTAGCTGTGCAGCTGTAAATATGTCCGCGGTAGTCGAAGGCCCATTCACCCTTGCAGGCCGGGCATGCATCAAATAAGGGGTCAGGCAGATGTCCGCTATCTTTCAAAAAGCGGGATATGCTATATGCCGGACGGTGGAACTTGAGAATCTCGGGATGCCTGTCCAGAAGATCATAAAGGTCTGAATACATGGAAAGGCGCGAGTAAAGCTTGTCATGTCCGCTATGACAATGATGCAATTCATAGTTCCGGCCAAGCTGAGTTTTAAACAGTGGCGATTCCGTCCACCCTTTATCTATGGCATAACGTGCCAGACCCGGGAGGGAATCTATGTTTTCTTTATCCAGCACCGTCCGCAGGTTTACCGGCATGTCTGCCTTAAGTGCCTGGTCTATGGCCGATACGATCCGGCCGAAGCTCTTGCCCGTTTTCTTATGCCTGCGCCTGTTGTCGTGGACTGCTTCTGTGCCGTCAAGTGTCACCTGGACCTCTCGTATGCTGACTTCTGAAAGCATGTCCAGGTACTCATCAAGGTGGTATCCATTGGTTACCACAGCGACGTCCAACTGGCGTGCCTTGCACTTCTGTAAAAAATAAGAGATGGAGTCCCGGTAGGCTTCTCCGGGAAGCAGGGGTTCACCCCCAAACAGGGTTATATAATGCTTACGCTGCCCCAGATGCTCATCAAGATAAGCAAAAAAAGCGTCGACCACGTTTTTGGAAAGCTTTTCAGGCTGGGTCAGGTAGGGTGCCTGGTAGCAATAGGAGCAGCTGAAATTGCACAGGTAAGTAGGGACAAAAAAAACCTGTACCTCTTCCTGGTCGCGCTGCTCCAGAAAGTCAATGTAGGCCATCTGGTACTGATGTCTCTCTTTTGCAGGGTCTGTCACATATTCCTTCCTGATAAAATCTTCAGGAAAGTCACTGCCCTGTTTTTGAAGGGCTTTCAGATCGTCATCCGACAAAATATCTGCATGGCCTGACAATATGTTTACAATAACATACTGACCGGTACCCTTAATGGCCGACACAATATTATGGCTGGAAGCTTGCATGAATATATAAGAAGCAGGGTGTTAGTCGTGGCAGCCTGCCTGTGCCACGGCGGTTTTTGCACAGCACTGTGCCTGGGTGTTTTCTTTCCTGTTTTTTGGCTTGGTTTCTTTCTTAATGAGACTTTTCATAATTCTGTATTTCTGTTTTGCAGGTCACGACCTGTCATTACTATAGTTGTTCTTTGTTTCTTATCCTTTCAGCCGCGGAGCTTCAATCTCAATGTTTGCAACCCCCGGATCTCCGGTCCTAATCCTTGCAGAATGCCCAGGTGCCATACCAGCTGCTTCGCGTGGTGTATGAAAATAAATTCGCCTGGCTCATGTCACGCATGACCTTTGACCGTGAAGCTGGCCACGTTTATCTTCCCTTTTTCATAGGGCTTTGACTCCTCAATAATT
>SLEW01000101.1 GCA_007124575.1 Bacteroidales bacterium
CCCTCAAGGGTCACCATATTGGTTGACGAGTCGAACTCATAGGAATGTGTTCCACCAAGCCATGGGCTAAGATCTTCGCCATCAGGTCCAACCATGTTGGCAGGGATAGCTTCAAAACATTCATTCTCAAAATCTTCGTGAAAGACGCCGCCTTCACCCCACATATAGCCTTTGTCATCAAACACATAGTCACCATTCCTGTGGAAAGTAAACTCATTGTAATAGTCACAAGGCCTCGAACCATCATTATAGAGTGCCCACCAGTCTCTGGGATTATCGACGTCAGGGCCAACACCCATACTGCTTTCTACACGATACAGCTTCCAGGTTTTAGACTCTTCACCTGCCAGCAAGGCAAGTGCTTCAAAAGGATCCTGTAATTCGATGGTTTCGGAAAAGCTTCGGCTTACTCCGTCAGCATTGGTTGCCGTGAGCTCTACCTCGTAAATTCCAAATTCATCATACGTGTACGTTGGGTTTTCCTCGGTTGACGTGTTGCCATCGTCAAAATCCCACAAATAGGATTCTGCATTTTGGGAAAAATTTGTGAAGATCACGGTAAGCGGATCATCATCACTGATTTCAAACTGAAAGCTGGCAACAGGATCATCAGCAGGTTCAGGGTCATCATCTGTGCTACAAGATGAAAGGGCAAAAAAAGCAAAAGTCCCAACAAGCAAGAATACCTGCATAAAACGTTTCTGCAACATAATTTTTTCCATGATTGTTTGTTTTTGGTTGTACAAAAAAATATTTAGAACAGATTTGATGGAACAAACATACACAGGAAGGACGCACAAAAAAAATAATCATATACAGCAATACTTCATCCAGACAGGATAAACACTACATCAAAAATACATCATTACGACTTATATTACTGACAGTCAGTGTATATTATTAAATAATACAAAAATTAAGACTTTCTCTTTTAGGGTTTATTAATAGAGTAGCTTATGCCATTTAAAATGACATAAGAAAATCCGCCAGGTTTTCATAGTGGTTCAATCTGAGTTTTTTTCGAAGTCGATACCGGCTTATTTCTACCCCGCGGATGGAGATATTCATTAACGGAGCAATTTCTTTTGTGGAAAGGTTCATACGCAAGTAAGCACAAAGACGCAATTCTTTTGGTGTAAGGTCGCCATATTGTGCTTTTAACCTGTTCATAAAATCCTGATGTACTTCGTCAAAATAACTGTTGAACAGCTCCCAGTTTTGCTCATTACGAAGATCCCTGTTAATGACCTTGCGTAATTTCATAATACTGTGTTTTTCGGGATTATCCGATGGCATTGACTGAAGCACCTTACTTAGTTCTTCTTTAAGCTTTGTGAGTATTTTATTTTTCTGTATCAGGTGAAGGGTTGCATTAGCCAGTTCCTGGTTTTTGTGGCGCATTTCACTTTGCAGGCTTTCATTCCGCAGATTCATGATCTCTTTCTCGCTGAGCGCACTTTTTTCCTGAAATATTTGTTCGCGACGTGCAAGTCTCTTCTCATGCCGCAATTTTTCACGGATACGAATGCGCAAAATCCGT
This sequence comes from Bacteroidales bacterium, assembly GCA_007124575.1. Classification (GTDB taxonomy): domain Bacteria; phylum Bacteroidota; class Bacteroidia; order Bacteroidales; family UBA7960; genus PUPG01. The sequence goes on from SLEW01000101.1 coordinate 1,541, forward strand.
TTTCTGATATAATAAAAGTTAACGGCAATAATCAGCAAAATAAGCGAGGAATAGATGACATACGCCAGTATTGAGCGAAAAAACGGCGGGGCAACAGCAAAATGAAATGATTTAACTTCGCTTTCCACGCCAAACGCGTTCCTTGCTTTGATTTCAAATATATAATCGCCCTCTCTGAGATTGGTATATTCTTTTATGTTGAGGGTATTCCATTCTGACCAATTTTCTTCCAGGCCTTTTAGCCGGTATGAAAAACTAAGCTTCTGCGGATCTTCAAAAGCAGGGAAGGTGTATCTGAACAATACAGAATTGAGCCCAAACGGCATACGCAACTCATTTTCAGGTGAATCCGTTAGTTGATCGTGGAAGTAACGAAAAGAAACTGGCTCCCTTTTGCCATAGAATAAAACTTCCTGGAAAATCAACTCTTCTGTGGAGTTATAATCTTTTATCACATTGGGGTCGTAATGCACAAGACCGTTTTGCGAGCCAATAAAAATATGTTGCCTGTCATGGATCAGGATATTGTTAAATGCGGGAATAAAATAATCAGTAAGGCCGAAAAACGGTGCAACAATATCCCGGTAAGATCCATCTTCAAGTAAACGCATAACGCCCAGATATTCATCAGTAAAATACCACAGGTTGCCGTTATTATCCTGCTGTATCTTTTCAACCATGGTTTTCTCACCAAAAAGATCGCTTAACCGATTTTGGTCTGAAAAGGCACCGGTGGAGTAATCGTAGATATATATTCCATCCACCGTACTAATATACATATTGTTGTCAATGGACTGAATATTGTAGGGTAAGGCATCAGGCAGGCCCATTTCACCGTAAAAAAAACGAATCCGTTCGATTTCTCCAAAATCAGCATCGGGCTGCAATTTATAGAGGCCGCGATATCCATGGGCTGTCCATAAGTTATTATCTGAATCCATATACAAGCCCCGGGCTGATTCTTCAAAACCCTCAACCACTTTATCAAACAACCAGTTGCCCTCCTTTTTCACAAATCGCACAAGACCTGTATATGTGCCGGCTATGAGGGTGTCTCCCACCCCGGGTGGCTGCAGGAATGACCAATAACCACGGATATCTGATATTTTATTTGCCTGCATACCCTCTATCTGAAAAGCACCAAAGTTGTGCCCGCACAAGAGCTTGTCGTCAATAATTTCCAGATTCCACACTTGCCCCTCGGTGCCCTCTACGAGAGTAAATATTTCACCGATATGCAGAGGATTTCTCAACTCGTCTATCCTGCCTGCATATAAACCCTGGTTTGTGCCAACGTACAATACATCGTTGTGGACGATACTGGTATAGGTGCTTTCAATATTATAGTTATAATTCAAAAATGTCAGCGGAGAGCTGGCTTCGATATAATCGATGCCATTATCAAGTCCCAGCCACAGGTTGTTGCGTCTGTCTTCAAAAAGACTGAGCACCGTGTTGTTCTGCAACCCCCTGAAACGGTTCATATGCTGAAGTATCCCGCCATTTTCGTCGGCCAGATACAAACCATCGCGAATGGTACCAAATACATAATCGCCATGTGACAACCTGATTCCGGAATAAAGATTATCCTCAGTCAGCAATGTATTCACAGGAGTATTCCAGGGCTCCATATTTTGTCCGTTCCATAAAAATACACCTTCGTTAGAAGTTCCAATCAACAATCCGTTGTTTGTATAAGGTATCACAAAGCGCACCTCATTCCGGAAAAAAACAGGATGGTCGCTCAGCAAGCGAAAGGTGTCATCTTCAAAAATCAAAAAACCATGATCGCTATCGGCAACATACAGCCTGTCTCCCGCATCGTACATGATGCTCAGAGCGCTTGGCGGCTCGATCACACTGATCTCATTATCTTCATAGATAAATACATAATCAAACGACTGAAACAAGATGCTTTCACCGATGGAAAAGATATGCCAGATATCGGCAAACCGCGAATATTTTTCGGGAACAAGATGTGTAAGGGAGTGCCAGGCAAGTGAGCCGGTGTCATCAGGAGCCAGATAGCCAAAATCTTCGAATGCGCCGGCATATATTTTGTCCCCCACAGCATGAACGGATCTGACAACAGATGCATTAGACACAGGATAAATATTCCAGCTGGTGCCATCGTACTCCAGGATGCCATCGTTATTGCCGAAATAAATGAAGCCTGTCCGGCTTTGGGTAATATCCCAGTTTTGGGTTCCCGAACTGCTTGAAATGCGCGAATAATTCACGACGGAAGGGATGCCAATATCCTTAATTTGCCCTAAGCTTACCCATGGCTGCAGGCAGAGAAAAAGCAACAACCCTATTTTTTTTACACATTTCATGCAAACAAATATACACTTAATTCAAAAGTTTACTTTGAGAGGATGATTAAATTGTTTATTATTTGTAAGCCTGAAAATTTAAAAAAGTTACATATGTACTCAAATGTACGTTCTGTATAAAAGAAAACATGCGTAGGGTCGTCTTTATAATGCCATGTTCGAAAATCGATTTTTGACTTAAAAACTGAAGTCATGCAATACAGCTTTCCATTGTTTGCCAATAAGTTGTAGAGTAAGGAGAACTCTTTATCCGGTTTATGGAAATGCTCAATAACTTCGCAACAGGCTATGTAATGATAACTGCGGTGGAGCAAACCGGGAAAATGATGAAAAAGCGGGTCGTATTGTTCAATTTTGTATTCTTTATCATGTAATAATTTAGAAATAACGGGCCCGGTACCTGCTCCAAAATCAAGACCCGTGTGCTGGGGGGTGTAATCTTTCAGAATACAATTAACGATAGGCTTTACAAAATTTTGATATCGCACATCGCTCACATCGTTGTTGTGTTCCAGGTATCTGTTTTTTTCCTGCTCTACGTCGGGCAAATGCTTTTGGTCTGCAAATATTCCACTACAATTGGAACATTCATAATAGTCTTTTCCCTTAATTGCAGTAAAAAGGCTTGCTTTATGGTGACAAAGCGGACAGTTTTGCAAACACATGTTGCTTAATGGATTTATCATAAGGGCGAACTACATCGCCCAGATATAATTTGTGGCAAAAGTACAACGCGATTTAATGACGGGCAAATTAAAAAAGTAAGATACACACCATTAGTGGCCTGCAGGGCGATGAGTGAAGGTTTAGTGATTGATAATTTAAAAAATCAGTAACCATTTTCGCAAAAAATAATGAAATTTTGGATTGCAAATAAAAAACCAGCACCGGTTAAAGTGCTGGTTTTTAGAAGGGTTTGAATTTCGGGTTGTCATGTTTGAACCCCTTTCGAGGTCTCGAGCGGATTCGAACCGCTGTAGGAGGTTTTGCAGACCTCTGCCTAGCCACTCGGCCACGAGACCCTGTTTTGCAAGTGCAAAGGTAATCTAAATACGTTTATCCGCAAAAAAAAATACTTTGAGGGTTGAGGTTGGGCGCTGGTTGATTAATGGTACTAGCGTTGTCGATGGAATACGGATATCAGTTCTTTGAATGCCCCGTGGCCGGGTCGTCTTTGGGTAATCCGTGGAGCGAAAGACAAGCCGGACACAGGCAGTCTTCATAAGTTTTCCTTAAAAACGCCAGGGTCTCAGCCGTGAGATTGTAATCCATACACCAGCAATCCCGGTTGTGCAAGCAAAGAAAATCCGTTCCGCACCTCGCACAGACCTTCTCCTTCGGATCATTTCCTCCATTTTGTTGGTTTCTGGCCATATCCTGTTCAAATATAATGTATCTTTATAAAAGGCGATTTTTGCTCTTTACCTGATTATCTCCCCAGCCCAAGTGTTACCCGGGACTTTTTGGCAAAAACCCACCTCCTTCTGGACAGCCCAAGTGTTGCCCGGGACTTTTTGGCAAAAACCCACCTCCTTCTGGACAGCCCAAGTGTTGCCCAGGACTTTTTGGCAAAAACCCACCTCCTTCTGGACAGCCCAAGTGCTGTCTCTACGACACTTCTTTGATGAAGTAAACCAGGCCGGCCAAGTCCGGCCTTTACAGCCCTCTTTCTTACTTCTTACTTCTTACTTCTTACTTCTTACTTCTTACTTCTTCTCCCGCCCTTCCTCCTTCTCCACGCTCACACATCGCATCCTCCCTCCCATCGGCGGGTTCATTTTCGACACCTTCACCTTCATCCGGCGAATCTCAGGAAACCGGCTCTTCAGGGCATCCAGGATGCGACTGCTTACATGCTCCAGCAGGTGGCTCTTTTCTTCCATTACTGCCCTCACCTGGTCATACACGGCCTGGTAATTCACGGTGTCCTGGATCTTATCGGAAGTCTCCGCAACCGTGGTATCGGCTTCCACCTCGAGGTTAACCAGGAAACGGTTGCCGATCACCTGCTCCTCCTTAAAACAGCCGTGATAGGCGTAAAATTCCATCTCTTCAAGCAGTATCTTAGCCATGTTTTGTTTACATTGTCACAGGGCAAATGTACATATTTTGCATACATTTACAGCAGCATTTTTTATACTTTTGTGTTTTGCTGGTTACCATCAGCCTGCATAAGATAAAGCTTTAGAATCAGCCGCTGGGTATGATCCGCGATAATCCGCGTTGCGAAGCATCCGTGTCATCAGCGTTCCAATGAAGTGAACACCATAAAACCAAGACATGAAAGAAGAACAGAATAAAGCACAATCGTTGAATTTCCTGGAACAGATCATCGTAAAGGATCTTGAAGAAAACCGCACGGGCGGACGTGTGCATACGCGCTTCCCACCGGAACCCAATGGCTACCTGCATATCGGCCACGCCAAGTCAATCTGCCTGAATTTTGGTCTGGCAGATAAATACAACGGAAAATGCAACCTGCGCTTCGACGACACCAATCCCACCAAGGAAAATGTAGGCTATGTGAATGCCATAAAGGAGGATGTCAGGTGGCTGGGATTTGACTGGGAAGATCGCGAGTATTATGCTTCTGATTATTTTGAGAAGCTTTATGAGATGGCTGTTTTTCTCATCAGGAAGGGGAAAGCCTATGTTTGTGAGATGACGGGCGAGGAGATAGCTGCCGGCCGCGGGACGCCCTCTGTGCCGGGAAAGATCAGTCCGTGGCGTGAAAGACCCGTGGATGAGAGCCTGGACCTTTTCCAGCGGATGCGCGACGGGGAATTCCCGGATGGCAGCCATGTGCTTCGAGCGAAGATCGACATGGCCTCCCCCAACATGCACATGCGCGACCCGGTGATGTACCGGATCATGCGGGCATCCCACCATCGCACCGATGACCAGTGGTGCATCTACCCGATGTACGACTGGGCGCACGGCCAGAGCGATTACCTGGAAAGCATCACCCACTCCATCTGCACCCTGGAATTTGAAGTACACCGCCCGCTATACGACTGGTTCCTGGATGCCCTGGAAATCCAGGAAAACAGGCCAAGACAATTTGAATTTGCCCGCCTCAACCTGAACTACACGGTGATGAGTAAACGCAAGCTGCTGGAGCTGGTGGAAGGCGAACACGTTGCAGGCTGGGACGACCCCAGAATGCCCACCATCTCCGGATTGCGCCGCAGGGGATACACCCCGGCATCCATCCGGGTATTTTCTGATAAAGTGGGGGTGGCAAAACGGGAAAATGTCATCGACATGGCTCTGCTTGAACACTGCATTCGCGAAGATCTTAACAAAAACGCACCCCGCGTACTGGGCGTGCTCGACCCGGTAAAACTTATCATCGACAATTATCCGGACGACAAGGTAGAAGAGCTGGAGGCCACACGAAACCCCGAGAAACCCGAAGATGGTCACCGTATTGTGCCATTCAGCAAAGTGCTTTACATCGAACGCAAAGACTTCATGGAAGATCCGCCGAAAAAGTTCTTCCGCCTCTCACCGGGTAAGGAGGTGCGCCTCAAGTATGCCTATATCATCAAATGTGAGCGCGTGGAGAAAGATGAAAACGGAAAAATTACCGCCATCCACTGCACCTACGACCCGGAATCCCGAAGCGGTATGTCGGGAAGTACCCGAAAGGTTAAAGGCACCCTGCACTGGGTAAGCGCTGATCATGCGCTGGAAGCCGAAGTAAGACTGTATGACAGGCTGTTTAACGTTCCTGAACCAGATGATGTTCCCGGAGACAGCGACTTTAAAGAAAACCTTAATCCGGAATCCCTGGAAGTGATCACCGGCCTCCTCGAACCGAGTGTAAAGGATGCGCAACCGGGCGAGCGCTTTCAGTTTGAACGCACCGGGTACTTTTGCATCGACCCGGACAGCAAACCGGATAAACTGGTGTTTAACCGCACGGTAACGCTGAGGGACTCGTGGGCGAAAATACAGAAGGGAGGATAGAGCTTGGAGTATGCAGTTTGAGATTTAGAGTTGCCTAAAAAAATGCATGTTGTTTTTTAATTTTTTTGTACTTTTGCGGTCTGAAAATTGTCCCTTGGTGTAATTGGCAACACGTCTGATTCTGGATCAGAAGAGTCAAGGTTCGAGCCCTTGCGGGACAACAAAACAATCAAGCAGTTACACGAATTTAACGTGTAGCTGCTTTTTTTGTATGCCCAACATTGGGCACTCACTGTGATAAGCCTTAAGGAGCAAGAGGGTCCTGACTCAATCAGCAGCCTTTACACAACGCACACTATATCCGTTGCGTTTATCAGCAAAATAGCTGTTTAAGCTGCCGATGTCGAAATCTGCCACCCGATGCCAGGCATACGTAGCCGAGTGCTCTGTAGCAGACCACCAGTAACCGGACCTGCTAAGAATAAAGAAAGTCCCGCTGGGGATACGACTGCCACCCGGCAGGAGTGAAAAGCCATGCTCATCAAAGCCGTGATGTTTTTCATGCGGATACCAGCGCGGATGCTGGTAAGTGTTGCAATTACCTCCTATTGGTGAGCCCGGCTGGCGACAGGATTTCAAAGCGTTACCAACACCATGAATATCACTGCCCGCCCAAACATTGTGGTAATCATATTCTTCCATAAGATAATCAACCAACTGAGTCCATTCCTGATCGCTGGGGACATGCCACCCTGCCGGACATAAGCCTCTTGTGTTATCCACAGCATGCCAGTTGTAAAGCTTTCCATAAGCGCCAACCATTTCTTCGTCTGAATTAATCCCCACAACATCATCTTCTGATCCGCCTCCCTGGTGGGGATAAATCGCATAAGCACCGTCGGTAGCATCATGCCATTCAACATCGCTCAGACCCGTGGGAATAGCATCACCGTTATTGTATTTGCTTACGCGCAGATTCTCAGCCATCCATTCCTGGTTGCCAATTATTACTGTTTTATATTCGTTGCCATCAATATCATAAATATTTCCGAAGAAATTCTCATCAGGCAGAATATTATCATATTCTCTGCATCCAACAGCAAACAGCATTAGACCGCAAATAAAGAAACTAAAACAGATTACCAAGGTGCTGTTTCGTCTATACATAAGGTTAAATTATAAGTAATGACTACACTGCGCGCCTCAAATTTAAAAGATTTTTTTATTATGCTCATAAAAAACAGTCGCAAACCAGATTGCCACCAGGTTATGTTTTATCAAGGTCTCAGTCAATTATTTTACGAAGAGGTTTCAGTGCCAGAAGAATCCATATCAGGAGGTACCACCAGGTACTGACTGCCACTAGTGATGGGATCAGCGTGGCGAGCATCAATCCAAAGGAAATGCTGGCGAGTTCAATGCATGCCAAATCCGTCCAGTTCAACCTTTTGATTCTGAGATTTAACCATTCAAATAAACGCATAGCTCTTTCTTATTGTTGTTTGTTATATTGGTTAAAGACTGCGCACAGTCTTCTCACGCGGTGTCGGCACCGCGTGAGAAGACTATTCAGTATTTTCGCCGTATTATTGCTATACCAGTTCGGCTTCAAGCCTGATGGAACTTCCAGTAAGGGCCCTGGAAACCGGGCAACCTTCTTTCGCCTCACGGGCGATCTCCTGGAATTTCTTTTCATCAATGTTTTTTACCCTGCCTTTTGTCTTGAGCAGGATTTCGCTTATGGCGAAGCCATCTGCTGTCTTCGACAGGGTGACTTCAGCTGAGGTATCAACTTTTTCGGGCGCATAGCCGGCCTGATCCAGTGCATGTGAAAAAGCCATGGAGAAACAACTGGCATGGGCTGCACCAATAAGCTCCTCAGGGCTGGAAGCCGACTTATCGTCTTCGAACCTTGATGCAAAATGAACAGACCCTTCGTAACCGCTGGAGCTAAGGGTATATTTCCCTTTTCCGTCTTTGAGTGCTCCTTCCCAAAATGCTTTAGCAAAATGTTTACTCATAATTAAATGCTTTTTAAAGGTGTGCAGGTTGTATATTTTTTTCTAGAATTAAACCTCAAAATGTGGTAATTGTTCACTTTTTAGGGTTTATTCTACCTTTTCTTGGAAATATCATAATTGTTTTATAATTTTAACTGAATTTCACTCATTGATAGTTTTTGTGCCTCTAACTAAATTAATCAAGAAACCATAAGGAATTCGTCAGGAAACGGCAATCGCCATGTCAACCCGGTAACGAAGCCACCGATGTTATCGTACCTTTGCTAAAAAAATTATTATGCTGTATTTCCCGCAAAACACCCGATATGATAGCATGCCATACAATCGCTGCGGCCGAAGCGGTCTGAAGTTGCCTGCCATCTCACTTGGCCTGTGGCATAACTTTGGTGGTTACGATGCTTTTGAGAATGGAAGAGCGATCATCCACAAAGCCTTTGATGAAGGCATTACGCATTTCGATCTGGCCAACAATTACGGGCCACCCCCCGGGAGTGCCGAAGAAAACTTTGGGCGAATGCTTTCCACTGACCTGAAGGCATACCGCGATGAATTGATCATCTCTACTAAAGCAGGGTATGAAATGTGGCCGGGGCCATACGGCGACCATGGCTCAAAAAAATACCTCACCGCCAGCCTGGACCAGAGCCTCTGCAGGATGGGGCTTGACTATGTGGATATTTTCTACCATCACAGGCCGGATCCGGATACCCCGATGGAGGAAACTATGCAGGCACTTGACCAAATTGTGCGCCAGGGAAAAGCGCTTTACGTGGGGTTATCGAGTTATGATGCCCGTCAAACGCGGGAAGCTAATAAAATACTTAACGACCTGGGCACACCATGTCTGATCCACCAGCCTCGTTATTCCATGCTTGACAGATGGGTGGAGGACGAACTCTTAGACACCCTTGAGGAACAGGGGATCGGATGCATCGCATTTTCGCCACTCATGCAAGGGATACTGACAGACAGATACCTGCACGGCATACCCGAAGACTCCAGAGCCCATAACCCAAGAGGCTTTCTCTCAAAAGATCATATTACACCTGATATCCTGCAAAAGGTTCATGCCCTGAATGAAATTGCCGCGCAACGAGAACAGAGCCTGGCACAAATGGCGATAACATGGTTACTAAAGGATCAGCGGGTTACCTCAGTCCTTGTAGGTGCAAGCTCGGTTTCTCAATTGGAGAATAACCTGGGAGCACTTTTGAAATCCGGTTTTGGTGATGATGAATTACACCGGATAGAGGAAATTCTCACTCAATGAGAATAATATAGAATACCATCTCCGGTTACGCAAAGATCATCAGTTAACCCTTTAATTCAGACCGGTATGACATACAAGGGAGCAATAAAGGAGCATTTAAGCCACTTCCTCTTGTCGGCTATTCTTGTATCTTCTTTTTTTTGGGGAATAAAGGAAAATGCCGCACATAGCAACCGGGATTCCATACTAATTGAAGATTTAACTGAAGCCCTCAGGGAGCAGTTCCGGTCAAGACAGCTCGACAGCGCCCGGGTTCTTGTGGGAGCCATAAAACAAATAGCACGTGAGGCTGACATGCCTTTAAAACTTGCTGATTCTGAAGCAAATTATGGACTAATCGAACGGGTGAGCAACAATCATCAAGCAGCCATCGCCCATTACCGAACTGCGGCAAGGCTTTATGAATATCTTGATGAAAGAGCTTCGGCTGCAAGAGCATATACGGCAATAGGCCAGATTCACATTAGCAATCAACTATATGAGCCTGCATACCAAGCCTTCTCACAATCATTCCAGCTTAGGAAGAAAGAAAGAGACTCTTTGGGCATGGCTAACAACCTGGTCAATATGGCAGGTGCTGCTTACTATGGCGGCCGCCTTGATGTGGCAACGGATTATTACTACCGGGGATTAAGAATTGCCGATCGCATTCAGAATTTGCCCCTGAGAGCACAAATCACAATGAATGTTGCCAATGTGCATATGAGGAAGGAGAATCATGATCTGGCCACAAATTACCTGGAACAAGCCCTGAAATTGCGACGTGAGCAGGGTGACAGGCAGGGAGAATCTGAAGTATTGCTCAACCTGGGCATTACTGCGTATAAAAAAGGAATGCTTGACAAGGCCGACGAAAATTACACTGAGTCTTTGGAGATAAAAGAAGATATGGGCACAGATATAGCTGGTATCGTGAAACTTATACATAACATGGGACTCGTATCCAGGGAACGCGGTGATAATACCCGGGCCATTATTCAATACAACAAGGCTTTGGAGATGGCCAGACAAATCAATGATGTCCAAACTCAGGCAGCCATTCTGAATAATATTGGTGTCATTATGTTGATAGAGGGAAATGACGAAGCACTTCCCCTATTTCAAGAAAGCCTGAATATTTCCAGGATGTTACAGCTGAGAAAACTGGAGTTGAGTAATTATGACAATCTGCATCAATATTACGCCGGCAAAGGCAATTACGAGAAGGCATATGATCATCTGACACGTTACCAGCAGCTGAATGATTCTTTGAATCGTGCGGATATTGCTTCACGCATTGCTGAACTGCAAACTGTTTACGATACAGAAATTACAGAACAGGAGAACCTTCTGCTTACTGAACAGTCTAATGTCCTGAGATTAAGGCTTATCATGGTGAGTATCTCTGCCATGTCCATTGCTTTTTTGGCGATAGCTTTTTTCATCCTTTTTAACCTGAAAAGAAAATCACTGCGGCAAAATACGGCCCTGCTCACATCGCAGCAAGAACTAAGCAGGATTGCTCATGAAAAAAGTCTGCAGGAACAGCAGCATCTAAAAGAAGTTTTGGTAGCCGAAGAAGAAATCAACCGCATGCAAAAATCCCAGCTTCAGCAAAAAAACAGGGAACTGGCCAGCTCTGCCTTGCTCATCATAAAAAAGAATGAAGTCTTGAACAATATGCGCATAATGGCTTTGCAGGCTTTAAAAAGCGATTCATGTGATGGTATCGCATGTATAAAAAAGCTTATCCGTGAGATTGACGACAACGTTAAGCTGGACGAGCAATGGGAGTTTTTTCAGAGACATTTTGAGGCGGTACATCCCGGTTTCTTTTCACGACTGGGTAAAGAATATCCCGGCCTTACCCACAACGAGCTGAAGTTTTGTGCTTACCTGCGCATTAACCTATCCAGTAAAGAGATCGCCCAGATCCTGAACATCAGCACGGAGTCTGCAATTACCAAACGGTATCGCATCCGCAAAAAAATGAACCTTCCAAATGAAGAAAACCTGAATGATTTCCTGATGCAATTCTAAGACGTCAATATCTTACTTTCTGTCGTTTTTTTATCCCCTCCCGTTGTGTGTCAATATAGACATACTATAGACATTACGTATTTCCCTACCAAAAGGTGTTTTCGGCATTGTAAAAAAAAGATTCGTCTATGCTTTGTCTATGCTAAATATTTGCCGCAAACACTCTGCTCCCCTATTTTTGATGATGAACAACCCCATTTGTATGACGAAGCATATTCAGATCATTATACGCGGGCTGAAGCACAACTCAGGCAACCGGTTTCGTACCTTCTTCATGGCTAAACAGCTGGGATTGTCGGGTCTGGTTCGCGAAGATCATGAAAAGTTGATCATTAAAGCAGAAGGGTCAGAAGAAAAGCTAAAGAAGCTGATATGTTACTTAGAACAGGAACACCCCGAAATTCCAAAACAGATCATCGAAGTAAGAGATATACCAAAGGAGTTTTTTGATGAGTTTCTGATCCTTTAATAGGCTTGTGCATGCCAATGGGCTAATATTTAAAATGTTTGCCGGATATACAAACCAAAGAATCATGTCTGATCTTTCGTCATTTTATAAACCTATGAAAGTCATATTGTACATCCTGCTGATAGGGTTGCCTGTGCTGGTTAAAGCACAGGACCTGTCTGGTCTTGGTGGAAGAACACCGCTGACGATAACCGGAACCATTGGAACGCATAACACATTCTACCATTCGTCCAATCCTTATCAATTCAGGAGCCCACTGACAAACACCCTTTTTGCCAACCTGAACTTTGATGTATATGGCATGCAGATCCCTCTTTCGTTTCACTTTTCCAATGAGAGCAGGGACTTCAGTCATCCTTTTGCGCGATTTGGAATGAGTCCAAGGTATAGGAACCTCCAGGTACATCTGGGTTACAGAAACATGAACTTTTCACAATTTACTTACAGCAGCCTGTCGTTTCTCGGTGCAGGTGTGGATTATCAATACCGTCTTTTGCGAGTGGCCGTTTTCACGGGAAGCTTAAACCAGTCCAGCGAATATGGTCATGGTGAATTGACCCCTGCAAGACCGAATATGTATCATCGCCCTGCATACGGCATCAAACTGGGGGTAGGCAATGCACGTAACTATTTCGATCTTATCCTCTTTAATGCCAGAGACGACACCCTGTCTATTTCTCCCATGGCAGGAGAAAATCTGTTACCAAAAGAAAACCTGGTAGCTGGTACAAGTTTTCGGCTGGCTCTGGGCCAAAGAGTATCCATTTCCTCCGATCTGGCAGCCAGTGCTTACAATGACAACATGCGCTCCTCGGGTATTGAGATCAGAGATGTAAGCTGGACCGACGATTATTTTACACCAAGATTTGGATCCGTGCTGAGATTCGCCGGCGACATCAGGGCGAACATAAGTCTTGGGCGGACAAACAGCATCCTCCATTACCGCCTTATCCAACCGGAATTTAACTCTTTGGGGACAACACATTTGGCCAGCAACATCCAACAAATTGGCATGCAGTTTAACACCACACTTTTCCGAAACACGGTGTCAACCAGTTTTGGAATGCATTACCAGGAAGATAATGTCACAAAGACACAACTATATACGACTACGGGTCTTGTGATGTTATTGAATGCAACCGCAAGAGTCTCAGAGCGTGTAACCATATCAGGCTCATACAATGGCTTTGACCAACAACAACATGATGGCACCCTGGCTGTGAACGACAGCATCAGGATAAACCGGTTAATGCACAACTTTTCCCTTACACCGGCTTATACTTTCGTGGATGACAGAAACAGATCACATAGCCTGACAGCCAGCATCAATGGCAACATAAATAAGAACCAAAATGCACTCATTGCCGACCCGTCAGAGACCAATACCTTTTCGTCAAATGCTGCATATACGCTGGGACTAACCGACCTGAATATGAATCTTACAGGCTCGCTCGGATACATTAGCTCTTCATCAAATGCATACAGTTATCACTCTGCAAACATTGGTCTTGGCGCAGGGAAACGTTTCCTGGAAGATGAAAGCCTGAATATACAACTGAATGTCAACCTTACCTACGGAGAGGTGAATGACTTATCCAGGAATCTGTCGATCATGACCGGGATTGCATCCGGATACACATATAAGCAAAATCATACTGCCAACTTCAGGTTCAGTTTTAACAATATCAGGAACCAGCATCTGGATGGTTTGTACAGCATGCATGGTCTGGATACGACAGTATCTATAGGATACACTTACAGATTCAGTCCTGTTACTGCCGGGCGCGGAGATCGTGGAGCTGGTGGATCAAATGGAAACACTATGCCATCCCCTTAATCAACCATTAAAACCAAACACATGAAGTTCAAAAACATAATTCTGCTGCTGGCAATCATGACATGCGTTTTATACCATGGCATAGCCAGGGAACCCCTGCATTTCAGCGTCATACCTCAACCTCCATTTCCTCCTACCGCAGGGGAATACATAGACAACCCGGCAAGTTTCATGCAGGTAATTCTCACAAATACCGGCAGGTCCACGCAACAGTTTTACCTCTCCATTAAGCTGGAGATGCTTATGCCAGGGAATGCACTTGTGGAAGTACCCCATAATATTCCTCCTTCACAGCCACTGACCATTGAGCCATTCCAAACGCTGGTGTTGAACCAAATGCATTATGATCAGATGTTGGGTCACCTCTCTTATAATGATCTCCACAGAAAAGGTATTGATGAACATGGATATGCGGATGGCACTCTAAACCTGCTACCGGAAGGCCTCTACCAGATTTGTTTTACAGCTTTCGACTTCAATGCTCCTTTCGGGCAGATCATTCCTGTTTCTTCAAAGATGGGGGCCTGTGCAACGTTTTATATATGTTATGCCGCTTCTGCTCCTGTGCTGGCAACACCTGTCAATTGCAACATGGAGCTTCTCAATGACACCATCCAGCCTGATAATCCTTTTATGATTTCCTGGATGCCCCCGGCATTTAACTGTACCGGTGCTGTGGCAAACTTCAATTATGCCCTTAAAATCGTTGAAGTGATGCCCGGTCAGGATATGCAAACCGCCATAGACTTCAACCCTGTGGCGCTGCAACTGGAAAATATGATGGTAGCCACCTTGCCGCTCGACACAAATATGTATCCGGGTGTATTCAGACATGGAGAAAGGTACGCCATGCAGGTGACGGCAACGGCAGGCATCGGCAGTGACCATATATTGATCCAAAATGAAGGCATAAGCCCCATTTGCAGTTTTGTCTGGGGAGGGACACCTCTACCCGATGAAGACCCGGCAGACGATCCGCCAGCGCCGGATCCCGACCCGGATGAACCTGACGACCCCCTGGATATCATTGCCGACGACGATACAAGCGAGTCGAGTGACCCGCAATGCGTGGCAGAGACTCCGGTGAATACAGACCCTTTCGAAGGAAACCTCGACGGTCAGCAGGTGCAGGTCGGGCTGTTTACCATGCAGGTGACACAAGCAATTCAAATCGATGGGCGCTGGACCGGAACAGGCAGGGTAAACTGGAATCCCAGGGGAGCACCACTACGCGTGCGGGTGGAGTTCGAAAATATCCGGGTCAACACCAGCATGGATGTCTTTGAAGGAGCCGTTTTCAGCCAGCCAGAAACAGAACTGGACGACTATATTCCCAGGATTGTACAAAGACACATTGACTGGGCGGAAACCCAGTATAATACCGCTGAAGAATTGGCTCAGCATCTTCGGTTCAACATTCCGGAGCAATACAATCAAAGAATGACGGAATACACAAATTATATTGGCCAAACCTCCAAACTGATTCATGAGCTGAGCGGCGACATCAACCTGCCTGTCAACCTGGAATCTTTGATACCCGGCACGAATATCGACATAGGCATTGTCGGGATGGTATTCACCCCGCATGTTGCCCGCATGAACACGTTTTCTGCTTTCAGGGTTCCTGAAGCCGCCAGTGGGACAAACAACTCACAATGGCTGGCATTTTTGGGCCATGGGATGTGTTTCACGCCAAACATCGTGGTGTCACCCAACGAAGCCAACCTTTTCCTGGCTTCTGATTTTGAAATCGACATCGGGAGTGGTTTTCGCCTCACATTCAAAAAATCTTCCACACTGGGTGATCTGTCTGATGGCACTTTTATCTCATGGAACAATGATGGCTTCGAACAGGGTATGATCACCCTTGACGTACAGCTTCCCTCATCCATCAGAGGTGAAAACCCTGACGGAACGCCAAATAATGAGCGAATATCGGTGCATTTTGAAACCTGGTTCAGCGACTGGAACGACTGGATCGCAACAGCCAGCGTGCCACCCTTCCAGGTACAGGGACTTTCGGGCTTTCGTTTCTCTGCAAACAAAATCGTGTATGACCATTCCGTAGAGAGGAACCCTGAAGGCATCAGTTTTCCACCGCATCCGGGGAATGGAGAAGATTACGGGGCTGGCGGAAATTCATGGAAGGGATTCTGGCTAGACGATCTCCAGGTGTTACTCCCACCGGACTTCAAATCCACAGAGGAAGGGAATCCCAGGACCAGCATCAGCCTGAACCAGTTATTGATCGATAACCAGGGGGTTACCCTTGACATGTTTGCCCTGCATCCGCTTCAGACAGGAGTTTTGGGTGGATGTGCCTTTTCCATCGACACCATCCAGGTGAACATGTACAAAACAACCGATTTTATTCAGGCGAAAATGGGTGGCGGAATCACCATACCTGTGGTGAATGACCCTCTTCCATACCAGGGAATGCTCAGCTGGGACGGGGATGAGATCAACTACCACTTCGTTGTAAAGCCCACCAATGATATCTCCATGCCGGCCTGGATTGCCAGCCTGAATATATATGAGTCTTCTGGCTTGGAAGTTGTGAAAGATGAACACGGTGCTGCGGTGAGTTTTTTGTTGCATGGCGACATCAGTCTGGATAGCCAATATGCAGTTGACATACCCCTTGTATTTAGTTTTTCAGGTATTGAGTTTCAAAACATGGGTGTTTCCAACCGCAACCCGGAAAACAACTCACCGGAATTCTTCCTGAGTGCAGGCACCTGGAGCCAGACAAGTCCACAAAAGTCAATTGGCCCGTTTGGTGTCAATATTGACACGCCATCTCCACATTTTACCGGGGGTGAATTCGGCTTGAA
Source organism: Bacteroidales bacterium (assembly GCA_007124575.1). Lineage (GTDB taxonomy): Bacteria > Bacteroidota > Bacteroidia > Bacteroidales > UBA7960 > PUPG01. The sequence goes on from SLEW01000101.1 coordinate 18,239, forward strand.
GATAAACGCAGGCTTTAGCGTAGTAAGTGCGTTTTCCTGCAACACAAGTCTTGATGTGGTGGGCACCCTGGACTGGAATGTGGCAGACAACCTGCTGCCTACCGGCCTTGAGCTGAAAAACGTGCATGTGGATGAGGTAGAAATTAGCGGAAATTTCGGACCTGTAGTTATCGATGGGCTTTTGCGCTTCTATCGTGATGATCCTGTCTTTGGTGGAGGTATGCGGGGAGAGGTTTCAGCTGTTTTTGACCCTGCTATCTCCATTCAGGCTGTAGCCCAGTTCGGTCGGGTGGATGACTTCACCTACTGGTATGTGGATGCCATGGCAAACTTTTCCCCAACACTCCCCCTTGTTGGGCCAGCCGTGCAACTAGGCGGTTTCGGCGGCGGCGTATACTATAACATGGAAAGACATACTGAGCCGCAATTCCCCGGCAATCCAACCGAACCCGTGATACCTGACCTGGATGACATCCACGCCTCATCTTCGGGAGTGGAGTACGTGCCAAAGAAGAACTCCTGGGGCTTTAATGCAGCAATTACGCTTACCATTGCAGAAGCACATGTTCTCAACGGCACTTTCAGCCTGGCCTGCTCCTTTAATGGCAAAAGCTTCAACAACATCCTTATCGAGGGGTCTGCATATCTGTTGACGGATTACCCGGCTAATGCAAACTATCTGGCCAATGCTGACATTGAAATACAGTACAGCCGGAAAGACAATTTGCTGACCATGTATGCCAATGCTGAAGCCAGCTTTCTATTTACAAGTGTGTCCATCCCCATACGGTTTGAAGCCGAGGGAAGCAACTGGTATTTTATGGTGGGTGACCCGCACGGAGATCGCGTAACGGCCACTCTGATCGATGTAAAGCGAGGTCCTCTGCAGGCATTTCTTGAGGCAAACTGTTATTTTGCCCTTGGAAACAGCCTTCCAAATACAAACCTTCCCCCTCCCCCTTACCAGATCGTGCAATTTTTGAACCTGCATAACCTTGATCAGCACCGGGGTAGCCTGGAAACAATACCGGAAAAAGGAATGATGTTCGGAGCCGGAATTCACGGAGAACTGGATATCAGCCTGATTGTATATGCACACCTAGTAGCGATAGCCGGTTTTGATGTTGCTCTCCTCCACTACCAGGACGCAGAATGCAACAATGAGCCCATGGGATTCTATGGCTGGTATGGTTTGGGGCAGGTCTATGGATATTTCCATGGCGATGTGGGTATCGAAATCGATGTATGGTTCTTTAAAGGGTCAGTAAGTCTGATGCAGCTAACCGCAGGTGCGTTCCTCAGGGGCGGCATGCCAAACCCGTTCTGGGCGAAGGGCAGAGCACGCGTAAGAGGCCGGGTTCTGGGAGGACTGATCAATATCAGCACAACCCTTTCCCTGGATGTAGGGGAAGTTTGTCTTCCACCTGTCGGTGACCCCCTGGCAGATATTCGTGTGTTTGAGGATATCCAGCCGGGATTCGCCACTCTCCGGGAGGCAGAAGAAGCTGAACCTGAAAGCGTTTTTACCATACCGCGGATCACAGCGAATATTGATATGTCAGATTTTATCATCTACCCTCACAAGATCACGATACCACCTTCCGACGAAAATGAACACGGAGAAATACGTGAGTATAGCTTCTATGTCCACTCAATCATACTCTATCCGCATATAAGCGAAGAATTGCCGGAAAATCCGGCAGGCGGAATTCCTCTTGACTATAGCATTGGCTCTGGACCTAACAGAAAACAAATTGTAGTGCAACTGGACGGCCGCCTGGACGAGAATACGACTTACGCCATCAGAGCCGTGTCTTCAGCAAAACAAAGAATATGGACTCCTGAAGGCGACGAAGGCTATACCTCCAGCTGGGAGCTTCCATACATTGATGGCACACAACAAGAGCGGCATGACACGTTGATCACTTATTTCAGAACCGGCGATCTGCCCATGGAGCTGGAGAATAATGTTCTAGTCAGTACACCACTGAACGGACAGCGGTTTTTTCCACGTGGTGAAGATTACTCTATTACCCTCATCGGAGACATGAGTTATATTTTCCAGGATGACGACTTTCCTGTCGAAACCTGGATAAGAAAAACCAGGGCACATGAAGGTGAACCACTGGATTCTCCGCAGCAAATTCCCTATACGCTGTCAGAGAACGGAAGGTTAATACAACTAAATGTAAATAAAAGCCTCCTGAACCCGCAGGAGGTGTATGAAATTTCGGTAATACGGAGAAACCTTGCACTGCAACAGCAATATCTTGAACAAATGGCCCGGGAACAACGCAGGATGATCCTGAAAAATCTCGCCACCGGGCATGAGGTAACCCATACGCTAATTAACTATGAAGATGCAGAAGTTAGTAACTTCATACCTCCGGAACTCCTCCCAGATCCAGATTATGAACATGTTACCACCCCGGGCAACATTGTCTTCGGAGCCGGAACGTCAGGTTATACACAGCCTGCAGGTGACGATTATTCTGCTGAAGGTGAACAGGAATATGGTGGTGGGGATCTGTTACAGCCTGGATTCGTGCGCGGTAACCTTCTCCATGGATCCTCTAAAAACTTTGGAGAAATACTCGATCCGCTAACCATTGATGAATACAATCAAAAATACCTGAGAGACACGCTGGATTTCCGGGAGCAGGTACTGGTAGATGAATTCGAGTCTGAGCATATAGAGATCCTGTTCAACATCATCTTTGCCACCAGTGAGCATGCCACACTTCAGGATAAAGTGAATGCGTTCGGCCCTTTGCTGATTGCGAACGCGCTAAGCTCAGAACAGGCAGAATCAGAATTCGCCACAGAGCCCTTTGAGCAAGCAGATCTTATCGGAATTAATTATGAAGTAGCGAGGTTAAGAGGTTATCACACATCTATACCGCCATTGCTCAGATTTCGGCTTCCATTTGCTATAGAAGATCCCGGTGACCGCGCCTGGCGCACACATTTTTATAGTTGGGCATATGATGTCTATTCTTATTGCGGGCCTCCCGCGGGGATGAACCAGTGGAGACCCAGACCCAACAGCAGTGTAGCACTTGGCAATAAGCTGGACGTTGATTATGGCAACTCTTCGAACATAAGAAGCGACACCTATTTCCCGCACGATTACTGGGGCTACCATCGACGATACCCTGGATGGAACCGGTCCGCTTTCCATACCGGCGGTGCAAGTATACAAAACCTGGAATATTTGCTGTCTCAATGGGAGCAAAGCACAAATCCGAATGCCAGCTTAAGACTTGCAGAGCCGGACAAGTTGTATTTTGACTATTTGATTACAAGAGACGCATTCTACTCAGATTATATGGCTGCCAGACGATTTATTGAGGCTTTTAATGATCAGGCAGAAATGTACCTGAAGACCGATGGACAGGGAAGAAACGAGATGACCGATGACTTCATTGCAGATATGACCTTAATTGCTGGCCAAAAGGGAGAAGTCTTTATCAGTATGCCCGCCTACCAACTATCATGGTTTCACTGGATCAGCGGAAATGGAGCTGCCGATTACGGCCTGGAACCTACAATGGAACCCTGGCTTGCCTGTACCAGCATCCCTCCGTTTATGCCAGAGCTTCCGGGATTTGGTTATGCCGGAAATTTCATCGAACGCCCAATCAGGATAGAATTCCTTAACATGTCTGCAAACGAATTCACCGGAGACCCGAACAGCTGGAACTATAATATAATGCCATTGCTCAACATGCCGCTGAAGTTTAATTATTGACATGCTATACCACTGTCTATATGAACGTTCAACCAGGAAAAATTCCGACCAACAAACACTTTCACATGAAACGCACTTGTCATAGTATAATCATCTTAGGAATGCTCCTCAATATATGGAGCAATGGCAGCGTGCTGGCACAATACCAGTCCGGGGCACAAATGCTGCAAAACCAACTAAGCATCAGTGAAGAACCACGTGACCCGCCGGTTCGCATCCATGCTACAGCCCGTTCATACGGTGACAGCATCGTTCTGCGCTGGGCTCCCAATGATGCAGCTGCCTGGATCCAAACGAACCATTTTGGTTACCAGATCATCAAACGATACGTGACCCCTGACAGTGCGTATGTGTCAGAACTGCTTACGCCGGAACCCCTCATGCCCTGGTCGCTGGAATTGATGATGGAGCACTTCACCCCTGATGACACAATTGCTGCCGTTGCGGCAGAAGTGATACATGGAGATGGCTTCGCTGCCCTGTATATTGACGACGAACAAGACGGATTTGTGGAAAACCTTATTCAGCAAACCGAACTCCAGAATACCCGTTTTGCATTTGCCATGCAGGCTGCCGAGCTGAATCCGAAAGTCGCTGATGCCATGGCATTGCGCTTTACTGACACAGATGTTGAAAAGGGCATGATATACAGTTACCTCATCCAGGCAACCACCCCTAACAATCTGATGGACATTCAGAATGGGATGACCATTTTGCGATGCGAACTGCCAGACACGCTTTGGCCACCATCTGAGACCGACATCAGGCAGGCAGACAAAAATCGTATTGAGCTGGCCTGGTCGCGCGATGAATATAGTGCGTATTATGTGGAAAGAAGCACGGATGGCGGACAAACCTTCAGGCGCGTAAACAGCAATCCGTATTACAGCACAATGCCAGATCCGGAATGGGAAAGCTATTCCCCTCTTGTTGAGTTTTACAGCGGTGTTTTACAGCATTATCATGTGTTTTCAGACACCATCACACCCGGAGTAACCTATCATTACAGGGTACACGGGATCAATGCCTTTTCCGATCTGTCCCTGTTTACAGACACTGTCCGGATTACACCCATCGATCTCAAGCCAATAGGAATTCCCTTGATCACCTCAGTGAGCACATACGAAGACACCCAGGTACGTCTTACATGGAGTATGTCAGAAGAAGATCCCGATCTGGCAGGTTTCCATATAGAAAAAGCTGAAGACAGGGATGGTAACTGGACAGCAATCAATGATACCCGGCTTCCGGCATCGGCCAGGGAATATATTGACACCGAAGCATATGAAACGAATGGTGGTTTTTATCGTATTGTTTCCATAGGTCATTCCGGCAAAACCTCCAGTTCCCTTTCTGTCAGAGGCCTGGTAGAAGACATGGACCCTCCTTCAGTGCCGGAAGGTCTGACAGGCATTGTTTACGCTGACGGGATTGTGGAATTGTTCTGGGATCATTCGCCTGAAGATGATGTACTGGGGTATCGCGTGGCTTATGCAAATCAGGCAGACCATGAATTCACAGTAATTACCCCAAGGGCAGTCAGCGAAAACTATTATCAGGATACCATACCCCTGGAAACACTCAGCAGACAAATTTATTATAAGGTACTGGCTGAAGATTATTCGGGTAATTTCTCAGATTTTTCTGATGTGCTCAAACTAACCCGTCCCGACATTGTTCCGCCTGTAACACCACTGGTGATCAACGCTATTCAAGATGCTGGCAATGTGCACATATGGTGGTCGCCAAGCCCATCCAAAGATGTTTTTGTATATCGTATATTCAGAAAACAAGAAG